>DASXPS010000056.1 GCA_036493475.1 Sporichthyaceae bacterium
GTCGGACATTGGCGATGGGGGGCGCGTTCGCGATGGGGGTGCCTCAGCGGTTGCCGAACACGTCGCGGATCTTGGAGAACAGGCCGGGCTGACCGCTCTTCAGA
This sequence comes from Sporichthyaceae bacterium, assembly GCA_036493475.1. NCBI lineage: Bacteria > Bacillati > Actinomycetota > Actinomycetes > Sporichthyales > Sporichthyaceae > Sporichthyaceae bacterium. The sequence goes on from DASXPS010000056.1 coordinate 105, forward strand.
TTCCCGTCCGGCTCCTCCTCGCCGCGCAACTGGGCCAGCTGGAGCAGCAACGCCTCCTGGGCGTCGTCCAGCCGGGTCGGGGTCATCACCTCGATGTGCACGATGAGGTCACCACGCCCGGTCGCCCGCAGGTGCGGAATGCCCTTGGCGGTCAGTCGCTCCAACTTCCCGGACTGGGTGCCCGCACGAACCACCAGGTGGTGCGGGCCGTCCAGGGTCTCGATGTCCATCGCGGTGCCCAGGGCGGCCGCGGTCATCGGCAGCGACACCGTGCAGTGCAGGTCATCGCCCTGCCGGGTGAAGTACGGGTGCGGCGTCTCCAGGATCTCCACGTACAGGTCGCCGGGCGGGCCACCACCGGACCCGACCTCGCCCTCGCCGGCGAGCTGGATCCGGGTGCCCGTGTCCACACCGGCCGGGATCTTCACCTTCAGCGTGCGCCGGGCCCGCACGCGGCCCTCACCGTCACACTCGGTGCACGGGGAGGAGACGATCTCGCCGAACCCGCGGCACTGCGCGCACGGCCGGGAGGTCATCACCTGGCCGAGGAACGAGCGCTGCACCGAAGCGATCTCACCGCGTCCGTGGCACACGTCGCAGGTGACCGGATGCGTACCGGGCTCGGCGCCCTTGCCGCGGCAGCGTTCGCAGACCACCGCGGTGTCGATGTGGATCTCCCGGGTAGCGCCGAAAGCGGACTCGGCCAGCTCGATCTCCAGCCGGATCATCGCGTCGTTGCCGCGCTGCACCCGGCTGCGCGGGCCGCGCGCGCCGGACTGCCCGAAGAAGGCGTCCATGATGTCGCTGAACGCGCCGAACCCCGCCCCGCCGGTGCCGAACCCACCCGCGCCCGGGCCGCCCGCGGACAGCGGATCCCCGCCCAGGTCGTACATCTGACGCTTCTGTGGGTCGGAGAGCACCTCGTAGGCCGCGGTCACGTTCTTGAACTGCTCCTGCGCGGCCGGGTCCGGGTTGCGGTCCGGATGCAGTTGCATGGCCAACTTGCGATAGGCCCGCTTGATGGTCTCGGCGTCCGCGTTGCGGGGCACACCGAGAATCCCGTAGTAGTCAGGCACCCGGGTTGTCCCCCGAGATCATCTGTCCGACGTACCGAGCCACCGCACGCACCGCCCCCATCGTTCCCGGATAGTCCATCCGCGTCGGGCCGATTACCCCGAGCCGGGAGACCACCTCGCCCCGTCCGTACGCCGAGGCCACCACCGAGGTGCCGGCCAACCCGGCCAGTGCCGTCTCGTGCCCGATCCGCACGCTCAGGTCGGTGGTCGCCGCCTCGCCGAGCAACCGCATCAGCACGACCTGCTCCTCCAGCGCCTCGAGCACCACGTGCAGCGAGTCGGAGAAGTCGTGCCCGCTGCGGGTGAGGTTCGCCGCCCCGGCCATCACCACCCGCTGGTCGCGGGAGTGGTCAATCATCTCGCGCAGCGCCTCGACCACCCGCGCCACCACGGTGCCGTCGACCACCGGGTCGAGCACCCGGAACTGCGTAGCCAGCGCGGCCACCGCTTCGTCCGCGGCAGTCAGCCGCTTGCCGTCCATCACCGCGTTGAGCCGGGCCCGCAGGTCTGGCAACAGCTCTTCGGAGGTCACCACCGGGACCTCCACCACCCGCTGATCCACCCGACCGGTGTCGGTGATCAACACCATCATCACCCGGCCCGGCGCCATGTGCAGCAGCTCCAAATGACGCACCGTCGCCCCGGACAGCGACGGGTACTGCACCACCGCCACCTGGCGGGTGAGCTGCGACAACAACCGCACGGTGCGATCCACCACGTCATCGAGGTTGACCGCGCTGTCCAGGAAGTGCTGGATGGCGCGGCGTTCGGCCGGGGACAGCGCGCGCACCTCGGAGAGCCGGTCGACGAACAACCGGTAGCCCTTGTCGGTGGGGATACGCCCGGCGCTGGTGTGCGGCTGGGCGATGTACCCCTCTTCCTCCAGCACCGCCATGTCGTTGCGGATCGTGGCCGGGGACACCCCGAGGTTGTGCCGGTCGACCAGGGTCTTGGACCCGACGGGCTCCTCGGTGGCGACGTAGTCGCGCACGATCGCGCGCAGCACGGCCAGCTTGCGGTCATCGAGCACCGCGCACCTCCCGGCCCTGCGTCAACTGCCCGACAGTTAGCACTGTCGGGTGGCGAGTGCTTAGTCTACCGGCGATTGAGGCGAGCGGACCGCGAGCAGCGAGGAACGAGCGATCGCGAGTCCCGAGCCGATTGAAGCCGGTTGAGCGCAGCGAGCACCGGCCCGACGTGCCCGTTACGGTTTACGCGATGGACCGATATGCGGGCGATCCACTCGCCGGGAACTGGCGGCGGCCCACGGTGGTGCCCGAGGTGGCCGCCGATGTGGACCTGGTGATCGAGGTTTCCGAGAGCGGGTTCTGCGGGGCGGTGGTGGGCACCGAGAAGGGGCCCGGCGGACACCTGGTCACCCTGGAAGACCGGCTGGGGCGGCGCCGGGTGTTCCCGCTGGGCCCGGGGTTTCTGCTCGAGGGCAAGCCGGTGACGCTGATCGCCCCGGTGGTCGCCGCACCCAAGCCGTCGACGCGCACGGCGTCCGGCTCGGTCGGCGCCTCCGTCGGCACGCGCGCCCGGGTGGCCCGCGAGGGCCGCATCTACGTCGAGGGGCGGCACGACGCGGAGCTGGTGGAGAAGGTCTGGGGCGACGACCTGCGCGGCGAGGGGGTGGTCGTGGAGTACCTGGAGGGCGTCGACGACCTGCCGGCCATCGTCGCGGAGTTCCAGCCGGGGCCCGGCCGCAGGCTGGGCGTGCTCGTCGACCACTTCGTGCACGGGTCGAAGGAGTCCCGGTTGGCCCAGCAGGTGCGCTCGCCGCACGTGCTGGTCGTGGGGCATCCGTTCATCGACATCTGGGCAGCGGTCAAGCCGGACGCGGTGGGCATCGGTGCCTGGCCGACGATCCCGCCCGGTCGGCCGTGGAAGCACGGCGTGCTGGCGGAGTTGGGCTGGGACGTGGAACCGCACGTGGCCTGGCGGCGCATCCTCGGCGGGGTGCGCACCTGGAACGACCTGCAGACCCCGTTGCTCACCTGCATGGAACAACTGATCGACTTCGTCACCGACCCCAGCGACTGACCACCCGTCAGTCGGTCAGGTCGCGGATCACCGCATCGGCCAGCAACCGGCCGCGCAGGGTGAGCACCGCCCGGCCCGCCGCATGCGCGTCCGGTTTCAACAGGCCATCCGTGACGGCGCGGGCGGCGGCGGTGCGGCCGACGTCGGACAACTCGTCCAGACCGAGGCCGCCGCGCAGGCGCAGCTCGAGCATCACCCGCTCCAACTGCTGCTGAGCCGGCGTCAGCTCCTCGAAGTCCGCCGCCGGACTGCCCTGCGCCACCCGCTGCGCGTAGTCGCGCGGATGGCGCACGTTCCACCAGCGCTTCCCGGCCAGGTGCGAGTGTGCGCCGGGGCCGATCCCCCACCAGTCCCCGCCGGTCCAGTACAGCAGGTTGTGCCGGGCCCGCGCGGATTCCCCACGGGCCCAGTTCGAGACCTCGTACCAGTCGAATCCCGCGCCGGTAAGTACCGCGTCGGCCACCTCGTAGCGGTCGGCGAGGCCGTCCGGGTCCGGCGCGGGCAGTTCGCCGCGGCGCACCCGGGCGGCCAGTCGGGTGCCCTCCTCCAGGATCAGCGAGTACGCGCTGACGTGGTCCGGGCCGGCCTCGATCGCCGCGTGCAGGGAGTCCTGCCAGTCCGCATCGCTCTCGCCGGGCGTGCCGTAGATCAGGTCCAGGTTGACGTGCGCGAAGCCCGCCTGGCGGGCCCACTGCACGCACTGCAGGGCCCGGCCCGGCGTGTGCTGTCGGTCGAGTACCGCCAGCACATGGCTCGCCGCGCTCTGCATGCCGAACGAGATGCGGGTGAACCCGGCTTCCCGCAGCGCGGCCAATGACGCAGCGTCCACCGATTCCGGGTTGGCCTCGGTAGTCACTTCGGCGTCCACGGCCAGTCCGAACTCCTCGTCGATGACCGTCAACAGGCCGCCGAGTTCACTCGGGCTGAGCAGGGTGGGGGTGCCGCCGCCGACAAAAACGGTCTGCACCGAACGGCGGCCCATGGTGGCCGCCGCGTACCGGATTTCCGCGGCCGCCACCCTCGGATACTCCGCGCGACTACCGCCGCCGCCGAGGTCGGCCGCGGTGTAGGTGTTGAAGTCGCAGTAACCGCATCTGCTGGCGCAGAACGGCACGTGCACGTATATGCCGAACGGCACAGTGATGCCGAACGGTGCGCTCACACCGTCGATTGTGTCAGCGCGGAGAGGCGATCGAGTCCGTGTGCGAGAGGGTGACCTCGATCAGCACGTCGGCCGACTCTCTCACTGCGACCTCGGCCGTTGCGGGAGGGTAGCCCACCGCGTGCAGGGTGTAGCCACCCTCGGCGACATCGGCGAACTCATAACGCCCGGCGCTGTCCGTGCGGGTGTTCGCCACCACCGCGCCCGTCGGGTCCTCCAGCCACACCCGGGCGTCCGGGATGGGCAGGCCGGACGCGGTGCGGGCCACCCCGTTGACGGCCGCCCGACCGGGCACCGGCACGTCGTACACCGTGGTCCCGGATGACTCGATGAGCACGGCGGCCTGCACCGGTGTCGTGCCCTCGCGGTGCACCGACACGGTGCCCACCCCGGCCTGCAGGTCGGCGAATTGGTACCGGCCCGCGTCGTCGGTGCGGGTGGAGGCCAGCACCTGACCGGAGGCGTCGCTCCAGGTCACGGTCGCGTTTACCACCGAGCGCTGGGTGCCCAGCGTGTGCACGGTGCCCACCAGGCCGACGGCGCCGGACAGCCCGATCTCCACCTCGACGTCGGCGCTGGCCGCGGGCACGTGCAGCGTGCAGGCGTACGGCCGGTGCCGGGCGTGCCGGGCCACCAGCACGGCCTCGGTCGGCCCGGTGACCAGGAAGGAGAAGCGACCGTTGTCATCGGTCCAACCGCGGTCCAACTGGCGCCCGGCGTCGTCGAGCAGGGTGAGGGCCACCCGACCGATGGGGTGCCCGGCGTGGTCGCGCACCAGGCCACGCACATTGCCCCGGGTCGGCACCTGCTGGGGGTGGGATCCGTTGGCGGTCACCCCGATGATCGGGCGGGCGCCGGGCGCGCCGGACGCGGCCCAGGCGGGCGCGTCGTCGCGGGGTCGGCGGGGAATCGGTGGCACATCTTCCAGCGTGGCAGACCCGTCCGGCTGCAGGCCGGACGACACGGCGGCGCGCACCACCAGATCGGCGTGCATGGCACCGTCCAGGCGCCGCACGTTGACCAGCCAGATGATGATCGCGGCCGCGGCGAGCATGATCAGGGCCGACCACAACGCGGCCCGGACGTAGCCCTGGACCTGGGCGGCGATCAGCGTCTGCGGGTCGAAGGGCTTGCCCTTCATCCAGTTCAGGCTGCGGTGCGCGGCCACCGTGGACAGCAGCGCCAGACCCAACGAGGTACCGACCTGCTGGGCGGTGTTGATGGTGGCGCTGGCCACGCTGGCATCGCGCGGCTCCACCTCGATGGTGGCCCCGTTGAAGGCCGGGACGAACACCGCACCCATGGACACACCCAGCACGAGCATGGCGGGCAGCAGATCGTGGCTGAACGTGGACTGCGGGGTGAGCCGCAGCAGCAGGCCCATCCCGATCCCGGCACCGGTCAGGCCGAAGCCCATGATCCAACGCGGCGCGACCTTGGTGACCAGCGAGCTGACGATGCCGGAGGCCACGACGATGCCGATCGTCACCGACAGGAACGCGACGCCGGTGCGCAGCGGTGAATACCCGAGCACACCCTGCATGAAAAAGGTCAGGAAGAAGAACGCACCGAACAGGCCCAGCGCGGACAGCGCCACCGCGATGTTGGCGCCCGCCCGGGTGCGGTGCATCAGGATGCGCAGCGGCAGCACCGGGTTGGGCACCACGCGTTGGCTGACCACGAACAGGATCAACAAGGACAGGCCGAGGAACAACCAGAACAGCGTGGCGTTCTGCGTCCAGCCATGGCGCTCGGCCTCGGAGAAGCCATAGACCAGGCTGAGCACGCCGCCGGTGCCGAGCACGGTGCCCACCAGGTCCAACCGCCCCGGATGCTCCGGTCGGAACTCGTCGACGAAGGCATAGGCGCCGGCCACGGTGAGCACGGTGAGCGGGATGTTGATGAACATCGTCCAGCGCCAACTGGCGTACTCGGTGAGCACACCGCCGAGCACCAGGCCCAACGCGGAGCCGCCGCCGGCCACCACACCGAAGATGGCGAAGGCCCGGGCGCGTTCCTTGGCATTGGTGAACGTATTGGCCAACAGGGCCAGCGCGGCCGGCGCGAGCAGGGCGCCGAACACGCCCTGCAGGGCGCGTGCGGCCAACAACATGGCGAGGTTCTGCGCCGCCCCACCCAACGCGGAGGCCAGACCGAAGCCGAGCAGTCCGATGACCAGCGAGCGGCGCAGCCCCAGGTAGTCGGTCACCCGGCCGCCGAGCAGCAACAGGCCGCCGAAGGCCAGCGTGTAGACGGTGACCACCCACTGCCGGTCGGCCTCCGACACGTGCAGCCCCACGCTCATGCTGGGCAGCGCGACGTTGATGATCGTGGCGTCCACCACAATGACCAGCTGACCGAGGGTCAGCACCAGCAGGGCGAATGCCTTGCGGCGCGCGGCGTGATCTGGGTGTGGCGCCGCCGGTGCGGCGCCGGATCGAGCGACCTCGGACTCCACGGCCATCGCGGTCTCCTAGCGTTCGGCGGACGACAGCAGCGGCAGCAGGACGCGGTCGACGAGGCGGTGCAGCAAGGCGTCATCGACGGGTTCGCCGGTGATCAGGATGCGGGTCATCAACGTGGCCGGGGCGAGCTCGCGGACGAACTCCGGATCCGGGGCGGTGATCGCGCCCTCGGCGCAGTACCGGGCGAGTAGGTCATCGGTGGTCGCCCGGCAACGCGCGATGTCCGCGCGCAGCAGACCGGCCAACTCCGGGTCGCCCTGCATGGCGTGGACCATGCCCGCCAGCAGCGCGGCCTTGTCGGCGAAGCGGTCGCGCGCATTAGTGAGCAGGGTGAGCAGGTCGGCGCGCAGGTCGCCGGTGTACTCCGGGGCGATGTTGTCCGAGTCGGTGATGTAGCGCACCGCCGCACCGACCAACGCGGGCTTGCCCGGCCAGCGGCGGTAGATGGTCGCCTTGCTGGCCCGGGCGCGGGCGGCCACCGCATCGATGGTGAGCCGCTCGTACCCGATCTCGGTGAGCAGTTCGGCGCACACGCCGAGAATCTCCTGCTCGCGCGTGGTCAGCTCGGCCTCGTCCACCCGGTCCGACGTTGTCACCTCAGTCACGGCCCCCACCTTACGCGCGGAACAGTACGGTTCCGTACCGGTAAGCGCATGGACTGATCAACAAACCCCGGGCCCTCCTGACACGGCATCAGTAGTGACGGCGCGCCTCCGCCAGGTCACGCTGCGCGGTCGTCAAGATGAACTTGAGAGGCAGCCGGCCCGGGCTGCCCGGTACCCGGGGGGTAGCTGTGTTCGGACGGAAAACGGCGCTCGGGCTGTTGACCGGGGCGTTTGCGGCGACAGGGGTGGTCGGCGGGGGCGCAGCCGTGTGGGCGGCCAACGCCAAGACGACCCAGGCGGGCGACGTCATTCAGGCCTGTGCCGGCGATCACGGCGTATTGCGGCTGGCGGTCCCCGATTGCCGTGCCCACGAGTCCGTGATCAGTTGGAATGTGGAGGGTCAGCAGGGGCCGGTCGGTCCGCAGGGGCCGCAGGGGCCGCAAGGGCCCGCGGGTGTTGGCAGTGGACCGACATTCGATGTGCTGCCCTTCGTCGCGAACAACGTCGCGCACCGCACGGGGTACGTGCTCAGCACCCACCCCACGGCGATCCCCGACCTGCAGCTGGTCCTCCCCCGGCCCGGCACCTATCTGATCGCCGCCGATGTCCGCGGGGTGCTCGTGCAGAGCGCGGGGCACGACTGCTTCCTGATGGCCCAGTTCGTCCAGGGTTCGCCGGGCACCGCGGTGTCCGGCACCCAGCGCACAGTGGTGACCGACTTCACGACGCCCGGCACCGTCGTGGACGGCACCGCACCTATTCAGACCGTGCTGACCACCACGGTCGCGAACACGGTCGTCGAGGTCAGTGCGTTCGCGGTCAACTCGTTGGGCAACGCTTGCGCGGGCGTGGGCCGGATCATCTCCGATCGGCACGGAGCCAGCACGCTCAACGCGGTACGCATCCACTGATCGTCACACACGGGGCTTCGGGCGCCCGAACCCCCGACTTATTTGCTGCCCGCCCTCTTGGTGTCCGGTGACTCGTCGGTGGACAGCGCGGCGATGAAGGCCTCCTGGGGGACCTCGACGCGGCCCACCATCTTCATCCGCTTCTTGCCCTCTTTCTGCTTCTCCAGCAGCTTGCGCTTACGGGTGATGTCACCGCCGTAGCACTTGGCCAGGACGTCCTTGCGGATCGCGCTGATGTTCTCCCGGGCGATGACCCGGGTCCCGATCGAGGCCTGAATGGGCACCTCGAACTGCTGGCGCGGGATCAGCGTGCGCAGCTTCTTGGTCATCCGGACCGCGTACTCGTAGGCCTTGTCCTTGTGCACGATCGCGGAGAACGCATCGACCGGCTCGCCCTGCAGCAGGATGTCGACCTTGACCAGGTCGGCCATCTGCTCGCCCTTGACCTCGTAGTCCAGCGAGGCGTAGCCGCGGGTCTTGGACTTCAACGCATCGAAGAAGTCGAAGATGATCTCGGCCAACGGCAACGTGTAGCGCAGCTCCACGCGGTCGGCGGAGAGGTAGTCCATCCCGCCCAGCGTCCCGCGGCGTTGCTGGCAGAGTTCCATGATCGTGCCGACGAACTCGGACGGCGCGAGCACCGTCGCGCGCACCACCGGCTCGTAGATCTCCGCGATCTTGCCGTCCGGGAACTCACTCGGGTTGGTGACGATGTGGGTGCTCGCGTCCTCCTTGATCACCCGGTAGACGACGTTCGGCGCGGTGGAGATCAGGTCCAAACCGGCCTCGCGCTCGAGGCGCTCGCGCACGATCTCCAGGTGCAGCAGGCCGAGGAAGCCGACCCGGAAGCCGAAGCCGAGTGCGGCGGAGGACTCCGGTTCGTAGACCAGCGAGGCATCGTTGAGGCGCAGCTTGTCCAGGGCCTCGCGCAGCTCCGGGAAATCCGAGCCGTCGATCGGGTAGAGACCGGAGAACACCATCGGCTTGGGCTCGCGGTAACCACCCAGGGCCCCGGTGGCCGGGTTGATCGCATCGGTGATCGTGTCGCCGACCTTGGATTGGCGCACGTCCTTCACACCGGTGATCAGGTAACCGACCTCACCCACGCTGAGCCCCTCCGACGGACTCGGCTCCGGTGAGCTCACCCCGATCTCGAGGAGTTCGTGGGTCGCCCGGGTGGAGAGCATCAGGATTTTCTCACGGGGCGTCAGATGGCCGTCCACCACGCGAATGTAGGTGATCACTCCGCGGTAGCTGTCGTAGACCGAGTCGAAGATCATCGCCCTGGCCGGCGCGTCCGGGTCGCCGACCGGCGCCGGGATGTCCTCCACGATCTTGTTCAGTAGTTCGACCACGCCCTCGCCGGTCTTGGCGCTGACCTTGAGCACCTCGCTCGGCTCGCAACCGATGATGTGCGCAAGCTCAGCGGCGTACTTCTCCGGTTGGGCGGCGGGCAGGTCGATCTTGTTCAGCACCGGTATGACGGTGAGGTCGTTCTCCATCGCCAGGTAGAGGTTGGCCAGGGTCTGCGCCTCGATGCCCTGCGCGGCGTCGACCAGCAACACCGCACCCTCGCAGGCGGCCAGCGATCGGGACACCTCGTAGGTGAAGTCGACGTGGCCGGGGGTGTCGATCAGGTTCAACACGTGCATCCGGCCGTCCGGCGCGGTCCACGGCAGGCGCACCGCCTGGCTCTTGATGGTGATCCCGCGCTCGCGCTCGATGTCCATCCGGTCCAGGTACTGGGCGCGCATGTTGCGGGCGTCGACCACGCCGGTGAGCTGCAGCATCCGGTCGGCGAGGGTGGATTTGCCGTGGTCGATGTGGGCGATGATGCAGAAGTTGCGGATCAGCGCCGGGTCGGTCCGGTTCGGCTTCGGCGGAGTGGGCGGCACGCGAAAGATCCGTCTCGTGGCTGTCGGGAAGTGGTCGGCGGCGGCGCTGTGCGCCCGGCCCCATCCTCCCATGCCCTGGCGGGCCGCCCGGTGATCTCACTAGGGTCATCGGCCGTGACGGCGCCCACGCAACCCGCGGCCGGTCCTCGGCCACTGGCCGAGATCGTCGAGGCGGGGTGGGCGGGGGCGTTGGCGCCGGTGGCGCCGGTGATCGCGGCGATGGGTGAATTCCTGCGTGCGGAACTCGCCGCCGGGCGGTCCTATCTGCCCGCCGGGGCGAACGTGTTGCGTGCGTTCACCCGACCGTTCGACGCGGTGCGGGTGCTCATCGTCGGGCAGGACCCGTACCCGACGCCGGGGCACGCGGTGGGCCTGTCGTTCTCGGTGTCCGCGCAGACCCGGCCGCTGCCCCGGTCGCTGATGAACATCTTCCGGGAGTACGGCGCCGATCTCGGTCTGCCGCCGCCGACCAACGGAGACCTCAGCCCCTGGGCGGACCGCGGCGTGCTGATGCTCAACCGGGTGCTCACGGTGGCGCCGGGCAACCCGGGCTCGCACCGCGGCAAGGGGTGGGAGCAGGTCACCGAGCAGGCGATCCGGGCCCTGGTGGCCCGCGACGCGCCGCTGGTCGCGGTGCTGTGGGGCCGCGACGCGGCGACGCTGGTGCCCATGCTCGGTTCGACGCCGCAACTGCTCTCCGCACACCCGAGCCCGATGTCCGCGGACCGCGGCTTCTTCGGGTCGCGACCATTCAGCCGGGCGAACGAGTTGCTGTTCGGGATGGGTGCGGATCCGGTGGATTGGCGGTTGTCCTAGTCCGCGCCCTCCGCGGACAGCACCGGGCCTGTGCCGCGGATCGGCGCCACCGCGTCCACGCTGCTCAGACCCGCGAGCGCAAGCAGTTGATCGCGCGAGGCGAAAGAGATGTTGAAGTCCAGCGTGGACTGGCCGGCGTCGGGGTGGTTCATCTTCTGGTGCTTGTACTGCGCATAGGTGGCCGTGCTGGTGAACTGGCGGAAGGTGTAGGAACCCCAGGTGCCGACCGAGTTGCGCTGGTACGGGTCCTCCGCGGTGCCCGGCGCGGCGACGTTCCCGGCCAGGTGCTCGACAGGGGCGGTGCCGTCGAGGTAGCTGGCCCAGTTCAGCACGGTGCCCTCGGGCGCGGGCGGATTGCCCAGCGCGCCCGATTTACCGGCTTTCCCCCAGTACCGACTCAGCGTGTACACCACGATCTGACGGCCGGGCACCAACTCGCGCAGTCGCGCGCAGAAGTCGGTGATGTCGGCGTAGGACGGGCCGGAGGTCTCCGCCTCGTCCTTCCATTCCACGTCCACCATGAGCATGACGCCCGCCGCCCCGCCGGTCTCCTGCAGCCGCTGGAAGAAGGCGTCGGCCTGTGCCACGCCGTTGCCCTTCTCCAGGTAGTGGTAGGCACCGAACAACAACCCGGCCTGCTGGGCGCGCGCTCGGTTCACCGCGAAGTAGTCATCGGTGAACCAGGTGCCCTGGCTCGCCTTGGCGAACTCGAAGTCCATCCCGTCCGCGATCATCTTGGCCGGGTCGAGCAGCCCGGCGTTCATGTTCTCCTGCGCGCTGCGGCCCGGATTCGCGAAGTCCTGTTGCCGCTTGGCGACGTCCGGGCCGACGTACGGGCCGGACTCGGACAGCATCACCGGAGCCGGCAGCGCCACCGGGGCAACCGGTCCGAGCGGTGGCGGGGCGGTGGCGGCGTCGATGTGCAGGACGTCAGGCGCGGCCACCCGGGTCAGCACCACCAGGGCGAGTCCGGCAGCGACCAACGGACCGAGGGCGGTGAGCGATCGGGGTCGCGGCCGCGGCGCGCGCAGGGACACCGGAACAAGGGCGGCGACCACCTGCTCCTCGCCGTTCCACGCCAGGTCCGCCATGATCGGATCCGACGTCGGGATGGGGGCGGCGGTTCCGACAACGACCGGCCGGGTGAACTTCTAAGCCAATCCCCGGGCGGGCGGCTCAGGCCAGCCGGGTGACCTCGACCTGTACACCCAGCGCCGTGCCCGCCGGGCCGGAGTAAACACCCTTGTGCGGCAGCACATCCCAATAGTCGCGACCGCGGGCGACCACGACGTGTTCGGGGCCGACGGGTTTGCCGTTGGTCGGGTCGAAGGAGGTCCAGTCGCCGTCCCACCACTGCACCCAGGCGTGACTCTCCCCGACCACGGTGGCGCCGACCTCGGCCTCGGCGTCGGGGTGCAGGTAGCCGGAGATGTACCGAGCCGGGATGCCCAGGCCTCGCAGCGTGCCCACGGTGAGGTGCGCGAGGTCCTGGCAGACACCTTTGCGCTCCGCCCACGCCGCCATGGCGACGGTGTGCACGCCGGTGGACCCTGTTTCGTAGACGACCTGGTCGCGTAACCAGTCCGCCACCGCGCGGGCCGCTTCGGCCGGCGGTTGGCCGCCGGCCATCGCGCGGGCGGGCTCCAGCAGCGAATCCTCCACCGCGGTGTGCTCGGTCGGGGTGAGGAACTCCACGTGGCTGTCCCGCACCCGATCGTCGTGCAGTGCGTCCCACCCGACCTTCTCCAGGGTGCGCGCGCGGGAGTGCGTCTCGACCACCGACAGCGCGTCGAGCACCATCTCAGTGTGCGGGGTGTGCACATCGAAGGCGGTCACCTGGGAGCCCCAATAGTCGCGGTAGCGGGCTACCGCGACGTTCGGCGAGATGCTCACCCGAGTTTCCAGCGCGGTCTGCCCGGCGTCGGACAACGGGGTCATCCGCACCTCGTTGTACGAGGCCAGAACCGGCGATTCGTACCGTATGCCCGTACGGTGACGCACCCTCAGCCGCCAGGTGGTCATGCCGTCAGCTCCGCGGTCCAGGTCACCGGCGCGACGTGCGGGAAGTACCGTCGGGCCACCGCATCGGTGACCGCAGCGCAGGTCTCCTGCAAACTCTCCAGGTGCTCGGAGAAGTCCTCGAGCAGGCCCCCGCGGCTGCGGTACTCCAGGTCGGTACGGGCGCGGCCGAGCATCAGGCGGGCAACGTCGTCGAACCCGCTGCGGGCCGGCCGCGGGTCCAGGGTGGCCAGGCAGGTTTCGGCGGCGGACAGCGAGTAGAACACCGAGCGCGGGGACAAGCGGTCAACCATGAGGAACTCCGCGGCCAGGTAGTCCCGCACCGGACCGCGGTAGGTACGCAGATAGCTCTCGTAGGAGCCGCAGGAGCGCAGCAGCGTGCCCCAGGTCGGTGCCCGGCCGCCGGGCACGGTGCGCAACATGAGCAACCGCGCCGTCATGTCGGCGCGCTCCAGTGCGCGGCCCAGGGCGAGGAAGGTCCACCCCTCGTCCCGGCTCATGGTGGAGTCGACCAGACCGCCCAGCACCCCGGTGCGTTCGCGTACCCAGGAGAAGAAGCCGTGCGGGCCGAGGCGGTCGGCCACCCGACGCCGCTCCCCCAGCCCCATCCACGTCGCGTTGAGCGCCTCGAAGATCTCCGCGGAAATCGTCTCGCGTGTCCCGCGAGCGTTCTCCCGCGCGGCCGAGATCGAACCTGCGATTGCGCTGGGGTTGTCCAGGTCGTAGGCGAGCGCGGTCAGCACGTGGCCGGCGCTGGTCACCTCCTCCTCGTCTTCGGTGGTCACGCCCATGACTTCCATCAACGACGAGCACACGGTGCGCTCGTCCACCCACGGGTCCTCCACCAGCATCTGCATGTGCACGTCGAGGATGCGCGCGGTGCTGTCCGCCCGCTCCAGGTAACGGCCGATCCAGAACACGGACTCCGCGATACGGCTCAGCACGCGAACCCTCCCTGCTGCTGTTGCGCCATCTGCTGGCGCAGCAGCCCGAACGCGCCGGCCCGGCGCGGGCCGGGGTTGGAGGGCACACCGCGCGGTGAGTTCTGTGCCGCGTGCACCGGGTCGACCAGGACGTCGGAGCCGGCCAGCACCCAGGTGTCCTTGGAACCCCCGCCCTGACTGGAGTTCACCACCAACTGGCCCTCCGGCAACGCCACCCGGGTCAGGCCGCCGGGCAACACATAGACCTCCCTGCCGTCGTTGACCGCGAACGGACGCAGGTCGACGTGACGGGGTCTCAGGTTGTCGCCAACCAGGGTGGGCACGGTGGACAGGTGCACGACCTGCTGGGCGATCCAACCGCGCGGGTCGGCATTTACCTTGGCACGCAGCTGAGTCAGCGTGGTCGGGTCCGCGGCCGGCCCGATCACAATGCCCTTGCCGCCGGAGGCGTCCACCGGCTTGAGCACCAACTCATTCAGGTGCGCGAGCACCCAGGCCAGCGTGTCGGGGTCGTCCAGCCGGTAGGTGTCCACGTTGGCCAGCACCGGTTCCTCGGCCAGGTAGTAACGCACCAGGTCCGGCACATAGCTGTAGACGAGTTTGTCATCGGCGATGCCGTTGCCCACCGCATTGCAGATGGTCACCCCGCCGTCGCGGGCGGCGTTGAGCAGGCCGGGGCAGCCGATCGTGGAGTCGGCGCGGAAGTGCAGCGGGTCGAGGAAGTCGTCGTCGATACGCCGGTAGATGACGTCCACCCGGCGCTCGCCGGTGGTGGTGCGCATGTAGACGCGGTTGCGTCGGCACACCAGGTCGCGGCCCTCGACCAGTTCCACGCCCATCATCCGGGCCAGCAGCGCGTGCTCGAAGTACGCGGAGTTGTAGACGCCGGGGGTGAGCACCACGACCTCGGCATCCACCGCACCGTCCGGCGCCGCGGCGCGGGCCGCGGCGAGCAGCCGTTGCGGGTAGTCCGAGACCGGCATGACCCGGTGCGAGGTGAACGCCTCGGGCAGGCCGTGGGTCATCGCGCGGCGGTTCTCGATGACGTAGGAGACCCCGGACGGGGTGCGGATGTTGTCCTCCAACACCCGGAACTGCCCGGCCTCGTCGCGGATCACGTCGATGCCGGAGACCAGCACCCGCACACCGTTGGCCGGGACGACGTCCGCGGCGGCCCGGTGGAAGTGCGCGGAGGTGGCGATCAGCCGCTTGGGGATCACCCCGTCGGAGAAGCACTGACCGCGGTCGTACACGTCGGCCAGGAACGCCTCCAGCGCCCGCACCCGCTGCGCCACGCCGGTGGACAGCACCGCCCACTCATCGGCGGTGATCACCCGCGGCACGATGTCCAGCGGGAACGGCCGCTCCTCCCCGCCGAGGGCGAAGGTGACCCCACGGTCCAGGAAGGACAGCGCGAGCGCGTCGGCGCGGGCCTTGAGTTCGTCGGCCGCCATCGCCCGCACGGCATCGTGCACTGCGGCCATGGCGGCGCGCGGGGCGCCCTCGGGTGCGAACATCTCGTCCCAGGCCGCCCCGTGCGGGTAGTCCTGGAAGAGGTCAGCCACTCCCGCAGCGTATGGACGTAATGTTTCGGCCACTTTTCCCAGCGAAACGCCGGACATGAGCGCACTTCCTACCCGCTCCTGCCAGGTCGACACCCGCGGTTTGGCCGACGCCGGGGGACGCTGATAACCTCGGCGGTCGCGCACCGCTGCGGTGCGCTGTATCGGCGTGTCGGCGACCCAGAGGCGAGCTTCTTCGTGGCGAACATCAAGTCCCAGATCAAGCGGAACCGCACTAACGAGAAGGCGCGGCAGCGCAACAAGGCCGTGCGCTCCTCGCTGAAGACCTCGGTGCGCAAGTTCCGCGAGGCGGCCGCGGCCGGGGACACCGAGGGCGCGAATACCTTGATGCGTCAGGCCGCCAGGGCGCTGGACAAGGCCGCGAGCAAGGGCATGATCCACGCCAACGCCGCCGCCAACAAGAAGTCCGCGATGGCGCAGGCCCTGCACAAGCTGTAGTTCTCCGCCGGGTCAACTCTGCCGGCGCGCTTCGGCCACGCCGACCAGCGCCTTCTCCAGCGCGTACCCCGCCGACACGGCGCCGCCTTTGACGGCGGCGTCCGCAGCCGCGACCGCGTTGATCGCCCGCGCGATTCCTTCGGCGTCCCAGCCGCGTAGCTGCGCGCGCACCCGGTCGATCTTCCACGGCGGCATGCCCAGCTCGCGGGCCAGATCGGCGGGCTTGAGCCCCCGCGGTGCCCCGCCCAGCTTCGCGATGCTGCGCAGGCCCATGGCCAGCGCGGCGGTAATGAGCACCGGTTCCACCCCCGCGGACAGCGCCCAGCGCAGTTGCACCAGCGCGTCCGCGGTCTGCCCGTTCACCGCGAGGTCGGCGACCGCGAAGCTGGTCACGTCGGCGCGGCCCGCGTAGTAGCGGTGCACGGTGCCCGGGTCCACGGTGCCGGCGGTGTCCGCAATCAGCTGCGCGCAGGCGGCCGCGAGCTCGCGCAGGTCACCGCCCACCGCGTCGAGCAGCGCCTTGGCGCCGTCGGCGCTGACCCGCCGACCTGCGGTGCGGAACTCGGCGTTGATGAAGGCCAGTTTGTCGCCGGGCTTCTTGACCTCGGCGCAGTCCAGCACGACCGCCTTGGCCTTGCGCGCGGCCTCGAGCAGGCTTTTACCCTTGGCCCCGCCCGCGTGCATCAGCACGACCGAGACATCCTCCGGCGGGTCCCCGATCAACGCTTCGACCTCCGGCAGCACCGCGGCGGCCAGGTCGTGTGCGCTGCGCAGGATCACCAACCGGCGCGCCGCGAACAGCGACGGCGCACACAATTCGTCCAGGGAGCCCGGCGTGAGCACGGCGGGCAGCAGGTCGTGCACGTCGGCCTCGGCGTCCGCCGCCCGGATCATGCGCCGGGCGCCGGCCACGGCACGTTCGGCCAGAAGTTCCTCGGGGCCCAGCACGAGGGTGAGCCGGGGCAGCGACGCAGGGGTCTCGGACATCACGGCAAGCCTGCCATGCGCCGCCGACGAGCGTCGGTGGGCGGGGCCGCCATACCGGCCACGCCGGGCATCCGACCCGACCCACCGCCGGATCCGGACCGCGCGGCGGCGCGCAGCTGACCGTCCTGTACAGCGACCGCGAGGTCGCCGCCGGTGTCGGTGCGCAGGGTGCGGGCGCCGGTACCGCGCAGCATGGCGAGGGTGCGCTCGGCGGGGTGGCCGTAGTCGTTGTCCGCGCCCACCGAGACCAGCGCGACGCGCGCGTGCAGCGAGCGCAGAAACTCGTCGTCCTGGTAGCTGGACCCATGATGCGGAACCTTCAGCACGTCCACGCGCAGGTCGGGCTCCGCGCGGTGAATCACCGCCTGCGCGGGCGGCTCGACGTCGCCGGAGAGCAACACGCGCAGGCCCGCCGGGGTGACCGCGGACAACACCACCGAGGCGTTGTTCGGCGGTGAGTCCCCGGCCAACAGCACGGTCGGCCACAGCACGCGCAAACGCAGCCCGCCCAGTTGGCGCATCTCGCCGGGACGCGCGCGCCGCACCGGCACCCCGGCTGCCGCGGCCCAGTGGGCGACGCGCGCGGCCTCTTCCGGAGGGTCGTCCAACGGGCTCACCTCGATACACGTCACGCGTCGACCGCGCAGCACCCCCGGCAGGCCCTCGACGTGATCGGCATGGAAATGCGTGAGCACCAGCAACGGGATGGCTCGGACCCGCAGCCGACGCAGGCACCGGTCGACCGGGGCCGGGTCCGGCCCGGCGTCGATCACCACCGCAGCGCCGGATGTCACGGACAACACCAACGCGTCGCCCTGCCCGACGTCGCAGGCGACCAACTGCCATCCGGGTGGCGGCCAGAGCAGCGGGCGCAGCATCGGTGGCATGGGCAACGGTGGACGCACCAGCAACGCCCCGACCAGCACCGCCAGCACTGCGACCCACGCCGGCCGGGAGCGGAAGGAGCCCGGCCCACGCCGCGCGATGAGCAGCGCCAGGACGGTGAGCCCGGCGAGCAGGGCCGCACCGCGCGGACCATCGGGCCAGGGCAACGTGGCGCCGGGCAGCGCGGCGCAATGGTGGGCCACCGCGAGGATCCAGGCCGCACAGGCGCCGGCCGTTCGGGCCGGTAGCGCCGCCAGTGTGGGTGAGAACGGTTGGGCGGCGGCGGCGAGAAGGCCGCAAATCATGGCCGGGGCCACCACGGGTGCGACCAACAGGTTCGCCGGGATGGCGACCAGACTGATGTTCCCGGACAGCAGCACGATCAGCGGTGCGCAGGCGACCTGGGCGGCAGCGGGCACCGCGATCACCGTGGCCACCGGAGCCGGCAGGTGCCGGGACAGCGACGCGCGCCAGCGCGGTGCAAGGCCGAGCAGGGCGGCGGTGGCGGCCGTGGACAGCGCGAAACTGAAGCTGCGCGCGAGTGCCGGATCGGCGAGCACCAACAGCACCACCGCGGCGCACAGCGCGGACACCGCCCGGGCCGGTCGTCCGATGGCCAGGCCGATCAGGCCCACCGCGCCCATCACGGCGGCGCGCAGCAGGCTCGGCGCGGGGCCGACGACGAGCAGGAACCCGACAACCGCGACGCCGCCGAGCGTCGGGCGCACGCGCCGGGGCAGACCGAGGCGGCCGGCGAGGAGAAGCACGACCGCGAGCAGGATCGCCACGTTGGCCCCGGACACCGCCGTCAAGTGGGTCAATCCGGCGACCTTGAACTCCGCGGTGGCCGTGGGTTCGATCGCCGAGGTATCCCCCACCACCAGTCCCGGCACCAGCGCCCGTGGCCCGGCGGGCAGGTCGGCGACCGCGGCGCGCAGGTCGGCGCGGACCGCGGCGGCCCACCGGTGCGGCCGGGATGCACCAGTCAGCCGGGCGCCCGGTCGCGGCGTCCACAGCATGGCCGCCTGCCCGCTGTGCGGACGGGCCGGTGCCAGTCGGACCTCGGCGGCGTACCGCTCCCCCGGCAGCACACGTCGCCAGGCGAGGTTCGTGCTGTGTAACACCGCGGGACTGCGGATGCGACCCACCCGTCCGCGACCGACCACCCGCTCGACCCGTACCGCCACCGCGACCACGGGTCGCGCCGGGCCGTGTCGCGCGGGCGCGGTGAACACCTGTGGGTATTCGCCAATGCGAAGCTGCACGTCCACGATCGCGCGTTGTTCGGCCAGCCGCGGCAACGGCCCGGCTCGGCTCGCGTGCGCCCTGGTCCCGGCAGCGACCCCGGCGGCGCAGCCCGCCACCAGACAGGCGATCAGCACCCATGCCCCGGGGGTGCGACGTCCCCGGCGGAGCAACCAGCCCACCGCCGCCACCGCGAGCAGGCCGGCGGTGGCGAGCAGGGCGCCCGGCGTGATCGGCGTGAGCCAGGCAACCGCCCACACCGCAGCGGCTACCGGCACCAGGCGCAGGTCGTGCGGCGCCGGGGCGTCGGTGCGCACTACACGTGGACCAGCGTGCGCAGCACCGCGAAGCGCGCAGGCCCGATGCCGGAGACCTCTTGTAGCTCCTGGATCGTGGAGAACCGGCCGTGTGCGCCGCGCCAGGCCAGGATCCGGGAGGCGAGCACCGGGCCGACGCCGGGCAGCGTCTGCAGTTCGGCCGACGTCGCGGTGTTCAGGTTGATCGGAAAAGCCGCACTCGGGCGGACCGCGACCGGGCGCCGGGATATCCCTGCCTTGCCCACCGTGGATGTCGGGACGGGCGAGGGCGTCGGGTGATCGGGGTCGAGCACGATCTGCTCACCGTCGGCCAACGGACGCGCCAAGTTCAGCGACCGGGTGGACACCCCGGCGCGGGGCCCGCCGGCGGCGCGCAGCGCGTCCTGCACCCGGGCGCCGGCTGGGACGAGCACCACGCCCGGCCACCGCACCCGACCCTCCACGTCGACCACCAGTGGCGGCGCGCTGCCCGTGGCCGGTGTCGCGCCGGGGGCGGGCGTCGGCGTCGGGGTCGGCAACGGTGGCGGGCTGCCCTCGGCGAGCACGCTGCTGCCGACGTCGATCAGCTGCGGACGGGCCTGCCACCACACCCACCAACCCAGCGCGATGCCGACCGCCGCCACCGCGCACATCACCAGCGCGCTGTGCGCGTCCCAGCGCCGCCGCAGGCTGCTGTCGCCCTCGGCATCGGTGCTCGGCGAGTACCACCAGGCATACCACCGCCCGCGCAGGCGCGAACGGACGAGGCGCAGGCGAGAGAAGAGATCCGGCTTCACGGGCGGGACGTTAGGCGGCCGGGCATGATCGTCGTCGGGAGTTCAACCGCCTGTGGAAAACCGGCTCTGACGAGCGATCAGCGCCACCCCCCTCTTTTGCGCCGTACCCGCCGCCGTAGCGTTGCTCGCGGCGTGTCAGAGGCGACGCAGGGCCACCGCCAGCAGGCCGGGGCCGACGTGTGCGCCGACCGCCGCACCGATCTCCACCACGTCCACCCGACGGGCGCCGGGCACCTGCTTGGCCAGCCGGTCGGCCAGTTCCGCGGCGGCCTCGGCCGCGCCGAGGTGCTGCACGGCCAACTCGACCACGGCGTCACCGGAGCGCTGCACGCCGAGTTCCTCCAGCCGGGCCACCGCCCGGGCCCGGGTGCGCACCTTCTCCGCGGGCACGATCTGACCGTCGATCAGGCCCAGGATCGGTTTGATGGCCAACGCGGTGCCGAGCACGGCCGCCGCAGCACCGATCCGGCCACCGCGACGCAGGTGCTCCAGGGTGTCCACGTAGAACCACACGTCGGTTTGGGCGTTGCTCGCCCGGGCCGCCGCGGCCGGATCCTCGCCGCGGTCCCGCGCCGCCACCGCCGCGCGCACCGCGAAACCCAATCCGAAGCCGACCGAGGCGCTATCCACGACGTGCACCGGCAGCGTCGCGTCCGCAGCCGCCGCACACGCCGCCGTGTACGTCCCGGACAACGCAGCGGACATGTGCACCGACACGACTGCTGCTGCGCCGGCCGCGGCGGCCCGGGCATACACCATCGCGAAGGCCTCGACGCTGGGCTGTGCGGTGCTCACCGTCGAGCCGGTCTGCAACGCGCTCACGATCTGATGCGGCGTCAGATCGTCCTCGGAGAACTCCTTTCCGTCGATGGCCACCCGCAGCGGGACCACGACCACGCCGGCCGCGGCAGCCTCTCCCTCGGCCAAACTGACCGCGGAGTCGGTGACGATCTGTACCGGGCGCACCGGTGACTCAGGCCGGGACCACGTTGACCAGCTTCGGGGCGCGCACCACCACGGTGCGCACCTCGCGACCGGCCAGGGCGGCGACCACCTTCGGGGCGGCCAGGGCCAACTCTCGCAATGACTCCTCGCTGGTGTCCGCGGACACCTCGATGCGGTCGCGGACCTTGCCGCCCACCTGCAGCACGCAGATCACCGTTTGGGCCACCAGCAGCGCGGGATCGGCCTGCGGGAACGGCAGGTATGTCAGCGAGCCGGTGTGCCCGATGCGCGACCACAGTTCCTCGGCCACGTGTGGCGCCAACGGGGCCAGCATCAGCACCATGGCCTCGGCCGCCTCCCGCGGCAGCTCGGCGCCGTCGGCGAGCAGCCGCGACAGGTGGTTGTTGCACTCGATGAGCTTGGCGATCGCGGTGTTGAACCGCAGGTTCGCCATGTCGCGGCCCACGCCGTCGATCGTGCGGGCGATCACCGTGCGGGTCTCGGCATCGGCGGCCACATCGGCGACGCGGCACCTCCCGCTCTCCTCATCGATGACATTGCGCCAGAACCGTTGCAGGAAGCGAAAAGAACCGACCACCGCGCGGGTGTCCCAGGGCCGCGAGACGTCCAACGGACCCATCGACATCTCGTAGAGCCGCAGGGTGTCCGCGCCATACTCCTCGAACATCTGATCCGGCGTCACGGAATTCTTCAGGCCCTTGCCCATCTTGCCGAACTCGCGGTTGACCGGCTCACCCTGATAGGTGAAGACGCCGTCCTGTTCCACGACCTCCGCGGCCGGAACGTGGATCCCGCGCGAATCGGTGTAGGCGTAGGCCTGGATGTAGCCCTGGTTGAACAGTCGACGGAACGGCTCGGAGCTGGACACGTGGCCCAGGTCGAACAGCACCTTGTGCCAGAACCGGGCATAAAGCAGGTGCAGCACGGCATGTTCCACACCCCCGACGTACAGGTCGACGCCACCGCAGTCGCCGGGTGCCTGCGGGCCCATCCAGTACCGCTCGACGTCGGGGTCCACGAAGACAAGGTCATTGGTCGGGTCCAGGTAGCGCAGTTCGTACCAGCACGATCCCGCCCACTGCGGCATTGTGTTGGTCTCCCGGTGGTACTCGCGCGGGCCGTCCCCGAGATCGAGGGTGACCGTCGTCCACTCAACGGCTCGCGCCAACGGCGACTCGGGTTCGGATTCGGTGTCATCGAGTTCGAACGTGCGCGGCGAGTAGTCGTCGATCTCCGGCAGCTCGACCGGAAGCATGCTCTCCGGCAGTGCCCGCACCCCGTGCTCGTCGTAAACGATCGGGAAGGGCTCACCCCAGTAGCGCTGCCGGCTGAACAGCCAGTCGCGCAGCTTGTACTGCACGGTGGGCACGCCCAGGCCCTTGGCCGCCAGCCACTCGGTGATCGCGGCTTTGGCCGCGGTCATCTCCAGGCCGTTCAACGAGATTTCCGCGTTGGCCGAGTTGATGGACACCCCGTCCCCTGTCCACGCGCCATCGGCCCAGTCCGCGGGCGGCGCCACGGTGCGCACGTGCGGCAGCCCGAACGCGGCGGCGAATTCCCAGTCCCGTTCGTCCTCGGCGGGCACGGCCATGATCGCGCCGGTGCCGTAGCCCATCAGCACGTAGTCCGCGATGAACACCGGGATCAACGCGCCGTTCACCGGGTTGGTGGCGTAGGCGCCGGTGAACACCCCGGTCTTCACCCGGCCCTCGGCCTGCCGCTCCACCTCGCTCTTGGCGGCGGCCGCGGTGCGGTAGGCGGCCACTGCTGCGGCGGGCGTGTCTGCTCCACCTGTCCAGGACGCGGGCAGGTCCTCCGACCAGGCGCCGGGCAGCAGGTCGTCGACCATCGGGTGCTCGGGGGCCAGCACCATGTAGGTGGCACCGAACAGCGTGTCCGGGCGGGTGGTGAACACGGTGATCGCCGTCTGCTTGCCGCTGGCGGTACGCACCGCGAAGTCCACCCGGGCACCCACCGAGCGCCCGATCCAGTTGCGCTGCATCAGCTTGATCGGCTCGGGCCAGTCCAGCCCGTCCAGATCGGCGACCAACCGGTCGGCGTAAGCCGTGATGCGCATCATCCACTGGCGCAGGTTGCGTTTGAACACCGGGAAGTTGCCGCGTTCGCTGCGGCCATCCGCGGTGACCTCCTCGTTGGCCAGCACGGTGCCCAGGCCCGGGCACCAGTTGACCGGGGCATCGGACAGGTAGGCCAGCCGGTGGTCGTCGAGCAGTTCCCGTCGCTGAGGATCCGTCAGATCACTCCACGGCGTGCCGTCCGCTGTAGGCCGGGCGCCGGAGGCGTAGGCGGCCTCCAACTCGGCGATGGGCCGGGCGGCGTTCGCGTCCGCGTCGTACCAGGAGTTGAAGATCTGCAGGAAGATCCACTGCGTCCAGCGGTAGAACGCGGTGTCGGTGGTGGCCACGCTGCGCCGGTTGTCGTGTCCCAGGCCGAGCGCGCGCAACTGGCGGCGCATGGTGGCGATATTCGACTCGGTGGTGACCCGTGGGTGCTGCCCGGTCTGCACCGCGTACTGCTCGGCGGGCAGGCCGAAGGCGTCGTAGCCCAAGGGATGCAGCACGTTGTACCCGTTCATCCGCTGGTAGCGGGCGAACACATCGGTACCGATGTAACCCAGCGGGTGCCCGACGTGCAGACCCGCACCGGACGGGTACGGGAACATGTCCATCACGTACAGCTTCGGCCGCCCGGCCACCGCCGCGGCGTCGCCCAGTGGCCCGGATGGGTTCGGCGTGTGGAACGTGCCCTCGAGTTCCCAACGGTCCTGCCACGCCTTCTCGATCTCGCTGGCGAGGGCCGCCGTGTAGCGGTGCGGGGCCGCGTCAGCGCCGGCATTCGGGGTGCTCGTCTGGCTCATGGTCACCAGTCGAGGGTATCCGCGCGGACCGGCCCGCCCGGCCAACGCACCGCCGCACACCGGCTGCGCAAGTCCCCCGAGTGTGTAGTTGTGCAGCTTCTTTGGGCCAGTTGACCTGCGGTTCTCCACACTCGGGAGAGAACCGCAGGTGCCGGGCGCGGCGAGGCGTGCGAAGCGGCAAGACGTGCCGGACGGAGGATGCCGACGATCGCGGCGCCGGCGGTGACGACCGCAGGTCAGCTCAGGTGGCGGTCCAGGATGGCGGGGCCCGCGCCGCCGGCACGGAAGGTGACCTCGCGGATGCCCAGGGCGTCCTTGAGCTTGCCCGCAGGCAGCGTCTGCGGGGTGGGGGCGGGGCCGTCGCCGGGGCGCGGCAGCGGGTAGGCGGTGGTGGTCGCGCTGTGGAAGGTGATTTTCCCGTCGGTGTAGCTGAACAGTTGGTGCACGTGCCCGTTCAGGCAGGTCACCGAGGAGAACCGGCGCAGCATGTCGAGCACCTGCATTGCGTCATCGGTGCCCCAGCCCCAGTTCGGGTACATGGCGAACAGCGGGATGTGGCTGAACACCAGGATCGGAGTGTCCGCGGACAGCCCGGCCAGGTCCTGACGCACCCAGTCGATCTGGTCCTGCCCCAAATGCCCGAGCTTCTCCAGGATCAGCGAATTCACCAGGCCCAGCACGTGCACGCCCTTGACGTCGAGGGAGTACCAACCGTCCCCCTTGGTACCCGCACCGAACACCGCGCGGTACTTGTCCCCGTGATCGTCGACCGCGTCGTGCTCGCCGGGCACGGTGAACACGCCACCGGTCTTCATGCCCTTCATCATCTGGTGCACCTGATCGAATTGGGCCGGGGTGGCCAGGTGCGTCAGGTCCCCGGTGTGCATGACGAAGTCGGGCGTCAGCTTCAGCCCGTTCACGTCCGAAATGGCCCGCTGGAACGAGGCCGTGACGTCGGTGTTCGCCGGGCCGGTGAAGCCGATGTGCGAGTCCGAGACCTGCACGATGTGCAGGGCCGCGGGGTCGGCGGCCGCAGCCGGGCTGGAGCCGCCGAGCACGTGCGAGATCACCTCCCCACCGGTGACGGTCACGGCCACCGCGGCGCCGAACCAGCTCGCGTGCCGCAGCAGCTGACGCCGGGTCATGCCCTGGCCCGGCTCCGTGCTGGGCGCATTCGTTGACTCGCTGCGCTCGCTCAACCGGTCACCACCACGGTGGCGACCATGAACGGGTGGATCGAGCACAGGTAGTCGTAGCTGCCCGCCTTGGAGAAGGTGTACTGGAAGCTCTGCCCCTTGGCCAACGAACCGGAGCGGAAGGTCTCGTCCTTGGCCACCACGGTGTGCTCGTCGGCGTCGTTGTTGGTCCAGGTGACCGTGGTGCCGACCGGCACGGTGAGCTTGTCCGGGCCGAACTTGTAGCTGTCGATGAGCACCTTCGCGTCGGCCGCATTTGCCGCGGTCACGGAGGTCGGCGTCATCGCCATGCCGGGCATGGCGGCGGTCGCGGTGTCCGGCGCGGCGGGCGCGGGCGCGGCCTGTGCGGTGCTGCCGCAACCGGCCATCAGCAGACCGGCCAGCGACAGGCCGGTGGCCACCGAACCGATATGGGTCAACGTCGATCGCACTGTGGTATCCCCTCGTCAATGGTCCGTCAGTTCCGGACCCCACAAGGGATATGCGACCGGGTTACACCGGAACGTAGATGTCGATCCGTCCGTCCTGCTCGCGTACCTGCAGGTGCGGCAGCGGTGGCGGTGGGGTGTACAACTGGTGACGCACCAGGGTGCCGTCCACCGCGAACGAGGTGTTGTGGCAGGGGCAGTCCAGTTCGCGGTTGCCGGGGTCCAGGTTCAACCGGCAGCCCTGGTGCGTGCAGATCCCGGACACCGCGCGTAACCCGGCGGCATCGCGGGACACGAAACCGACCACCGAGCCCAGGTCGAACCGGCGCACCCCGCCGACGTCGAGGTCGCTGGTCTCGGCCACCGTTTGCCAGGTGCCCACGTTGGGTTCCAGCGTCGGCACTTGACCGGCCGCCTCGGTCTGCTCCTCGGGTTCGGCGTGGGAGCTGATCAGGTGGTCGGCGGTGGCACCGATCGCCGCCGCCCCGGCGGCCACGGAGCCCGCCCACAGCACCCGGCGCCGGGTGGGGCCGAGTCGGATCGGGACCGGCGCGCGCGCCGCCGACGGAGTGGGCGCGGACGCGGACGCGGACTGCTGGGCCTGCTCGGACAGCCGGCGGTGCAGGTCCTCGACGAACTCCGCACGGGGTTCCCCGGCCTCGGGTCGGGCCGCGGCCAGGGTGATCGCGGCACGCAACTCCGCGGCCTGCGCGGCATCGGCTCGGAACCGGCGCGGACGTCGTCCACCCAGCAGATCGCGCACGTATCGGCCGGTGCTCATGCTCCGGCCTCCCCGAGCGCCGCGGCCCGCTTCAGCGCGCGATGTTGCAACACCTTGGCGTAGCCGACGGTGATGCCCAGTGCGGCTGCGGCCTCGCGCAGCGAGCAGGCGTCCAGGAAGCGCAACTGAAGAATGCGCCGGTGCGGCTCGGGCAGCGCGGCCAGGATCGTCGCGGTCCGCTGCGGCGCAGTCGACGGCGGCGCCGGCTCCGGCCCGGCGTCCACCAGCCACCGCTCGTCGGCGCCGTCCAGCACGGTCACCTGCAGGCCCAACGTGCGCCGCCAGTGTCCGGCCAGCACCGTTCGGGCGGTGGTGAACAGGTACGCGCGCACCTCCGGCGCGCTGGCGTCCAGCCGAAGCGGCCCGAGCGCGGCCACGAACACCTCAGCGGTGAGGTCCTCGGCGTCGGCCCGGTTGCCGACCTTGCCGTAGAGCATGCGGTACACACGCGTGACGTTGTCCCGGTAGACCGACTCCCAGTCGGGATACCGCGGCTCCGCGCTGTGGTCACCGTTGCCGTCCACCAGGCGTAACGATGGCGCACCCGCGCCACCCGCCCGCGCGCGACCCGCGCAACCAGTTCCCACACCCTGAGATAGCGCGTGGGGTTACACCGTCCCGCGCCTCAGTCGTCGGACATGACGGGTTCGGGCAAAGTGCCGGCGTTGTGCTCGAGGATGGCCCACCGATCCGGGCGGTGCTTGAGCACCGTCCAGCAGCAGTTGGACAGCACGCCCAGCGCGCTCCAGTGCTGCGGGGGCAACCCGCACAGGCTGCCGATCAGCACCCGGCCGGATCCGCCGTGGGTGACCGCGACCAGGGTGTCGTCCGGGCCGAGCTTCTCCAGCGCGCTCCGCACCGCGGCTGCCGCGCGCTCAGCCACCTCGGGCATGCTCTCCCCGCCGCCGCGGCGCTCCAGTTCCCCACGCAGCCAGGCGGCCTCCTCGCCGGGGAAGCGGGCGTCCACCTCGGGCCGGGTCAGGCCCTGCCAGCTGCCCAGGTAGGTCTCCCGCAAGCCGGCGTCCAGCGCTACCTGAAGTCCCGTCACTTTGGCGAGTTCCGCGGCCGTGTCGGCCGCCCGGCACAGGTCCGAGGAGACGATCGCGGCGGGGCGCAGCGCGGCCAGGATTCGCGCCGAGGCGCGGGCCTGCGCGATCCCGACGGCGTCCAACGCCACATCACTCTGCCCCTGGAACCGGCCGGCCAGATTCCACTCGGTTCGACCGTGCCGCCAGACGACAACCTGCTGTCCCATGCGGTCAGCCGGTGGCCCGCGGACCGTCGCGGCCTATCCGCACCGACTCGGGCAACGGCACCACCGGGCAGTCCTTCCAGAGCCGCTCCAGCGCATAGAACAGGCGTTCCTCGCTGTGCTGCACGTGCACCACGATCTCGGCGTAGTCCAGGAGCACCCAACGCCCCTCGCGCTCGCCCTCACGGCGTACCGGCCGCTCGCCCAGCCCGCGCAGCCGCAGCTCCACTTCGTCGACGATCGACTTCACTTGGCGGTCGTTGGACGCCGAGCACAGCACGAAGATGTCGGTGATCGCCAACTGATCGCTGACGTCGAAGGCCAGGATGTCCTCGGCGAGTTTGTCCGAGGCTGCCTCGGCCGCGGCGACGGCGAGCTCGACGGCTCGGGCGGAGGCGGTCATATGGACCATCTTCCCATGACCGCGAGACCCGCCACGCCTCAGGACTTCCCGAGCACGACGACCACATCCGCGCCGAACGGGACGTCGTCACCGATCCGCACCACGCTGCCCGGCAGGTTCAGCAGCGAGGCCACATCCGCGCCCAACGCCTGCGCGTCGGCAGTGCCGGTGCGCACCACCACCGAACTCTTCGCGCCGGCCACCGCGGCGACCCCGGCGACGTACTCATAGCCCGCGTCCAGCACGTCCGCGCGGGCGTCCGACGCGCTCAACGAAGCCCCCGCCGCGATCGACACCAGGATCCGCGGCGTGGTGTCCGCCCGACCCGCGCCGGGCTGCCCACCCAACACGTCACGGACCACCGGCAGCGCCTTGGTCTGATCCAGGGTGTGCCCGGAGGCGTCCAGCGGCAGCGCGCCGATGTGCAGCCGGGACGGGTTCTCCCGGGCCAGGCCGGCGAGCACCGCGGCCAGCCTCGGCACCGGCAGTCCCGGCGCGGCCAGCACCCCGAGGTCGCCCAGCAGATCGTGGGCCGCGGTGTAGCGGCCGGGGAACGCGGTGACGAACCCGGTGAGCACCTGCTGGGCGCCCGCCGGGCCGCTCGCCGCCTGCGCCGCGGCGGTCTTGCCGTCCACCACACCGGAGGCCAGATGCAGCCCGCCGAGGCGATCCACCAGCCCCGAGAAGTCCCCGACGTCGACCACCCAGCTGCCCACCAGCGGTACCCCGAGCAGGGCGGCCAGACCCTCCCGGGACAGCACCGGCCCGGCCTGGGCCAACGCCGTACGCACGGTCAACCCGGAGGAACCCTCCACCGGCAACGCCAGGTCCCCCGGCACCACCACCAGCGCCCCGCTGCCCTTGCCCCGTCGATCCTGCAGCAGCACCGCGCTGGCCGCCGCACCGGCGGGATCCTGTACCTGCACCAGCAGCGCCACCCGGTCGGCGCCCAGCTCCTCGTTGCCGGTGTCGGTGACCCCCGAGTGGCCGGACCAGGGCCGCCACACCAGCAACGTGGCCACCAACGCCGCGATCACCAGCAGGACGGCCAGCACCAGCACCCGCTCCCGGGCCTGCTCGCGCCGATCGGCCCGTCGCCCGGCCCGGGAGTGCACGAAGGTCAACCAGCCCGACGTCTCCGGGGCGTCCTGCTCGTCGAGGAAGGTGAATTGTTCCGGCCGGTAGGGCGGCGGCGGCTCAGACATCCCGGTACAGCCCGCGTTTGGCGATGTACTGCACCACGCCGTCGGGAACCAGGTAGCGCACCGGTCGTCCCTTGGCGATCCGCTCCCGACAATCGGTGGAGGAGATGGCCAGCGCCGGGATCTCCACCAGGCTCACGCTGGCGCCGGGCAGGCCGGGGTCGGCCAACGGATGGCCCGGGCGCGTGCAGCCGACGAAGTGCGCCAGCGCGAACAGCTGCTCGGGGTCGCGCCAGCTCAGGATCGCGCCGAGGGCGTCGGCGCCGGTGATGAACCAGAACTGCGCGTCCGAGCCGTAGACGGTGTGCAGGTCGCGCAGCGTGTCGATGGTGTAGGTGGGCCCGCCGCGGTCGATGTCCACCCGACTGACCGAGAACCGCGGGTCGGCCGAGGTGGCGATCACCGTCATCAGGTAACGGTCCTCGGCCGGGGACACCGCGCGGTCGGTCTTCTGCCAGGGCGCGCCGGTCGGCACGAACACGACCTCGTCGAGGTGGAAACGGTCGGCTACCTCGCTGGCGGCGACCAAGTGCCCGTGGTGGATCGGGTCAAAGGTCCCACCCATGACGCCGACGCGCGTGGCCCCCATCGCTGGGTCGGGTCAGCGGTCGCGGTTGAACTGCATGGTGATCAACAACAGCGCGATGAACGCGCACATCACCAGGATGCCGACCAACGCCGGCTTGTTGTGGTGCAGGTGCGCTTCGTTCTCGGCAAGCACCTGGTCAAGGACGACGGCGGTGGACATCATGCGGCGTCAGGCTCCCGGGGTGGGCAGGGCGGACGAGCCCAGGATCTCACGTGCCCCGGACATGTCCGTCACCGGTGACCACGTACTTGGTGGAGGTCAGCTCCGGCAGGCCCATCGGGCCGCGGGCGTGCAGCTTCTGGGTGGAGATGCCGATCTCCGCACCGAACCCGAACTCCCCGCCATCGGTGAACCGGGTGGAAGCGTTGACGACCACCGCCGCGGCGTCCACCGCGGCGACGAAGCGCCGCGCGGCGGTCTGCGAGCCGGTGATGATGGCCTCGGTGTGCCCGGAGCCGTGCGCGCGGACGTGTGCGATGGCGTCCTCCAGCGAACCAACCACGGCGGCGGCAATGTCCAACGACAGGTACTCGGTGTCCCAGTCCTCGTCCACGGCAGCTACCACCGGCGGGCCGCCCAGCCGGGCCACCTCGGTGTCGCCGTGCACGGTCACGCCGACCGCGCCCAGCGCGGCGATTGCCCGCGGCACGAACGCCTCGGCGACATCGGCGTGCACCAGCAGCGTCTCCGCGGCGTTGCACACGCTTGGCCGCTGCGCCTTGGCGTTGACCAGGATCCGTTCGGCCATATCCAGATCGGCCGCGGCGTCCACGTAGACGTGGCAGTTGCCCACGCCGGTCTCGATCACCGGCACGGTGGATTCCTCAACCACCGAGCGGATCAGGCCCGCACCGCCCCGCGGGATCAGCACGTCGACCAGACCGCGGGCGCGCATCAGGTGTTTCACCGAGTCGTGGCTGTCGCCCGGCACCAACTGCACCGCATCCGCCGGCAGCCCGACCGAGGCAATGCCCGCCTGCAGCGCGGCGACGATCTCCACGTTGGAGGACTTCGCCGAGGACGACCCACGCAGCAGCGCGGCGTTGCCGGACTTCAGGCACAGCCCAGCGGCGTCCGCGGTGACGTTGGGTCGGGACTCGTAGATGATGCCGACCACGCCGAACGGCACCCGGACCTGACGCAACTCCAGGCCGTTGGGCAACGTGGACCCGCGCACCACCTCACCGACCGGGTCGGGCAGCCCCGCCACATCACGCAGCCCGTCGGCCATTCCGGCCACCCGCTTCTCGTCCAGCCGCAGCCGGTCGATCATCGCCTCGGACGTGCCGGCGTCGCGGGCCCGGGCCACGTCCGCGGCGTTGGCCTCGAGGATCTGCGGGCACGCGGCGATCAGCGCGTCGGCCATCGCCCGCAGCGCGGCATCCTTGTCGGCGCGCGAGGCCACGGCCAAATCAATGGCCGCGATCCGCGCGCGCCGCGCGGCGTCGTGCACAGCGCTCTGGTCGGTCATGCCCTCAGGGTAAACCGAGCAGGTCAGCCCTTGCGCTTGAGAATCTCTTCGGTGGCCTGCGGCAGCACCTTGTGCAGGTCGCCGACGACGCCGTAATCGGCCAGGTCGAAGATCGGGGCCTCCCGATCCTTGTTCACCGCGACGATGGTTTTCGAGGTCTGCATGCCGGCCCGGTGCTGAATCGCGCCGGAGATACCGCAGGCGATGTAGAGCTGCGGGGAGACGGTCTTGCCGGTCTGCCCGACCTGCGACTGGTGCGGGTACCAACCGGCGTCGACCACCGCGCGGGAGGCACCGACCGCGGCACCGAGGGAATCGGCGAGGCGTTCCACCACGCCCATGTTCTCCGCCGAGCCCACGCCGCGGCCACCGGAGACCACAATCGCGGCCTCGGTCAGCTCCGGGCGCTCGCCCTTCTCCTCCACCACCCGGTCGGTGATCTTCGCGGCCTTCGCGGCGGCGGACAGTTCCACCGACACCGCCACCCGGTTGCCCGCGGCGGCGGCGGCCACCGGCGGGGTGGCGTTCGGCAGCACCGCGATCAGTGGGGTGCCGGTGGTGACCTTGGAGTGCACGATCGTCGCGCCACCGAAGATGGACTGCTCGGCGACCACCGCCCCGCCGTCGCCGGACAGGCCGGTGGCGTCGGTGAGCACACCGGAGTTGGTCTTGATGGCCAACCGACCGAGGATCTCCTTGCCGTTCGCGGTCGCCGCGACCAGCACCGCGGCGGGAGACTGCTCGGCCACCAACTTGGCCAGCACCTCGGCCACCGGGGCCACCACGAAGTCGTTCAGCTCGGCGGCGTCGGCGACGTAAATGGTCTCCGCGCCGTACTCGGCCAACTTGTCCGCGGCCGCGTCCACGCCGGAGCCGACGAAGACCGCGGCGGGCTCCCCGACCGCCTTGGCCATCGTGAGCAGCTCGAGCGTGACCTTCTTGACCGCACCGTCAGTGTGCTCGACGAGCACCAATACCTGCGCCATGGAAAACGCTTCTCCCTCTTCGAGTGTGACGGTCAGTCAGACGAACTTGCCGGTGGCCAGGAAATCGACCAGGGCGATCCCGCCGTTGCCGTCGTCCTCGACGACGGTGCCCGCCGAACGCGGCGGACGGTTGGCCGCATCGGCCACCGCGGTCCACGCCCCCGCCGAACCGATCGAACCGGCGTCCAGGCCCAGGTCGGCCACGGAGAGCACGTCAACCGGCTTTTTCTTTGCGGCCATGATCCCCTTGAACGAGGGGTAGCGCGGCTCGTTCATCTTCTCCACCACGGACACCACCGCGGGCAGCGAGGCCGCCACGACCTGGTAGCCGTCGTCGGTCATCCGCCGCACCTGCAACGCGGAACCGTCCACGTCGATCTTGTTCACGAACGTCAGCTGCGGCAGCTCCAACCGCTCGGCGAGCATGGCCGGCACCACCGAGGTCCGCGAGTCCGAGGACTCGCACCCGGCGATCACCAGGTCGAAGCCTTCGATCCGCTGCACGGCCTTGGCCAGCGCCAACGAGGTGCCGGGCGCATCCGAGCCGGCCAACGCGTCGTCCTGCACGTGCACCGCGGAATCCGCGCCCATGGACAGTGCCTTGCGGATCGCATCCGTCGCACTCGCTGGACCCATCGACAACACGGTCACCGTGCCGCCGTGCGCCTCGGTCAGCTGCAACGCCGCCTCGATGGCGAACTCGTCCATCTCATTGAGGATGTTGTCCCCGGAGCGGTCCAGCGTTTGCGAGGCCGGGTCCAGCTTTTTCTCCGCCCAGGTGTCGGGCACCTGCTTCACACAGACGACGATGTTCATGGAACGGCTCAGTCCTCCCGACACCAGAAACCCACGGTTACCGCTGAGTAGCTTACTTTTGAGTAGCTAGCGTTGACAACAGCCTGGCCGCCGTGCTGGGCGTGACTCCCGCCACGCTGTCGGTCGACCGGCCGGACCAATTCTGCTGCCCGGTCGTGACCGGCCGACACGCGGGTTGCTCACCGCCCGACGAACTCGGCCTTCCCCGGACCGTTCTCCACGAACGAGCGCATGCCGATCTTCTGGTCCTCGGTGGCGAACAGCGCGGCGAAATTCAGCCGCTCCACCTCCAGCCCGGAGGCCAGATCGAGCTCCAGACCGTTGTCGATGGCGTTCTTGCAGGCGGCCAGCGCCTGCGCCGGACCGTTGACGAAGGTGCGCGCCCAGGCCATCGAGGCCTCGTACACCTCGGCGTCCGGCACCACCTTGTCCACCAGGCCGATGGCCAGCGCCTCGGCGGCGGCCACGAACCGGCCGGAGAAGCAGATCTCCTTGGCCTTGGCCGGGCCGACCAACCGCGGCAGCCGCTGCGTGCCGCCGGCGCCGGGGATGATGCCGAGCAGGATCTCCGGCTGGCCCCACTTGGTGGACTCGCCGCTGACCCGGAAGTCCGCGCACATGGCCAGCTCGCACCCGCCACCCAGGGCGTAGCCGGTGACCGCGGCGATGACCGGCTTGGGAATCTTGGACACCGCGGTGAAGCAGGCCTGCAGGTCCACCGAATGCGCGGCCATCTGCGCGTAGGTCATGTCCGCCATTTCCTTGACGTCCGCGCCCGCGGCGAACACCCGTTCGCCGCCGTAGACGACCACCGCGGCGATGGAGGAGTCGGCGGTGATCTCAATGGAGGCAGCCCGGATTTCCTCCTGCACCTGGCTGTTGAGCGCGTTCATCTTCGGCCGGTCCAGCCGGAGAGTGGCGACCCCGCCGTCCCGCTCGATCCGCACGAACTCGCCCATGACAACCCTTTCGCCGCACCGACACCCTGCCCGCCAACCTATCCCCGGCGGGTGACCCGCAATCATGGGACCGATGAGCGCCGACCGCCCGCCCCTGTGGCCCGGGGATTCTGTGCCGTTGGGCGCCACCCACGACTCGCTGCGCGGCGGGGTGAACTTCGCGTTGTCCTCCTCCGCCGGGGAATCGGTGACGGTGTGTCTGTTCGACGACGCCGGTGTCGAGCAGCAGCGGGTGCAGCTGACCGAGCGCACCGGTTCGGTGTGGCACGGCTTCGTGCCGGGGCCGGGACCGGGCACCCGCTACGGGTTCCGGGTGGCCGGGCCGTGGGAGCCGGCGCGCGGCGCGCGGTACAACGCGGCCAAGTTGTTGGTGGACCCCTACGCCCGGGCCATCACCGGTGATTGGACCGCGGATCCGGCCGGCTTCGGGCACCAGCACGACGGCGGTGACCTGACCCGGGACAGCCGGGATTCGGCGCCGTACGTGCCGCACGCCGTTGTGGTGAGCGCCGGCCCGGACGGCCGACTCGGCCCACCCGCGCCGGGTCGCACCTGGGCGGACACCGTGCTCTACGAACTGCACGTGCGCGGGTTCACCCAGCAGCACCCGGAGGTGCCGCCGGAGTTGCGCGGGACGTTCGCCGGGTTGGCGCACCCGGCGGTCACCTCGTATCTGACGGGATTGGGGGTCACCGCGGTCGAGTTGCTGCCGGTGCATCACTTCGTCTCCGAGGAGCGCCTGCTGCTGGGCGGGCGACGCAACTATTGGGGCTACAACACCCTGGGCTGGTTCGCCCCGCACGCCGGGTACTCCTCATCCGGATCGACCGGCGGGCAGGTCCGCGAGTTCCGCGCGATGGTGCACGCGCTGCACGCGGCCGGACTCGAGGTGATTCTGGACGTCGTCTACAACCACAGCGCCGAGGGCGACGAGACCGGCCCGACCCTCAACCTGCGCGGCATCGACAACGCGGCGTACTACCGGCTGCGCGACGGGCGGCGGTATATCGATGACACCGGCTGCGGGAACACCATCGATGCCCGCTCGCCCCGGGTGATCGGACTCATCGCGGATTCCCTGCGGTATTGGGTGTCCGAGATGGGGGTGGACGGCTTCCGCTTCGACCTGGCGCCGGCATTGCTGCGCGGGAATGTCGGGGTCGACGCGGCCGCGACCTTGTTGACGGTGATCGCACAGGACCCGGTGTTGAGCCGGGTGAAGTTGATCGCCGAGCCGTGGGATCTGGGCCCCGGCGGGTACATCACCGGCGGTTTCCCACCGCCCTGGGCGGAATGGAACGACAAGTTCCGCGGGGGCGTGCGGGACTTCTGGCGCCGCGCCGCGCACGGCGTCAACGACATGGCGTCGCGCCTGTCCGGGTCATCCGACGTGTTCGGTCAGCCTGGCCGAGGACCCGAGGCCTCGATCAACTTCATCACCGCGCACGACGGGTTCACGCTGCGCGACCTGGTGTCCTACGAGGCCAAGCACAACGAGGCCAATGGCGAGGACAACCGGGACGGCACCAACGACAACCGCTCCTGGAACTGCGGTGTGGAGGGCGACACCGACGCCGCCGCGGTACTCACCCTGAGGGCCCGTCAGGTGCGTAATTTTCTGCTCACGCTGGTGCTGTCCGCCGGGGTGCCGATGCTGGTGGCCGGGGACGAGCGCGGACGCACGCAACTCGGCAACAACAATGCCTACTGCCTCGATGACCCGACCACGTGGATGGACTGGTCGCCCAACCCGGTCGGTGAGCGGCTGACGGCCTTCGTCCGGAAGGTGCTGGCGTTGCGGGCCGCGCACCCGGTTTTCCGCTCCCGAGAGTTCTTCACCGGCGCACCGCGCAACGGATCCGGGCAGCCCGACGTGGCGTGGTTCCGCCCGGACGGCGAGCATCTGACGCAACGGGACTGGCTGGACGGCGGGCTACAGACCCTCGGCATGCAATTCAACGGCGCGGAGGTGACCCGCCGGGGGTCCCGCGGCGAGGCACTGCACGACGACAGCTTCCTGCTGTTGCTGCACGCCGGGGCGGCAGCGGTGGACTTCCGGTTGCCCGAACCCACCGCCGGCTGCCGTTACCGCACCGTGCTGGACTCCGGTGACGAGCGCGCTGCAGAACGCCCCGAGGCCGCGGCGGGCGAGGTGGTGCACCTGGTGGCGAACTCCGCGGTACTGCTCCAGGTCAGTGGCGGCGTCACGGCGCCGATCCGGTGAGGCGTTCGTCGGCGTTTTCCGGGAAGTGGCACGCGGCCGCGTGGCCCGCGGTATCCGCGGTGAGCACCGGCGGGGTCACCCGGCACACGTCGCGCACCTTCGGGCAGCGCGGGTGGAAAGGACAGCCGGGCGGCGGGCTCAGCGGCGAGGGCGGCTCGCCGGTCAACCGCACTCCCGGCCGGTGCAACCGCCGCGCCGGGTCCGGCAGCGGCGCCGCCGCCAGCAGCGCCACCGTGTACGGGTGCCGCGGTCGCGCGTACAACTCCGTGGCGGTGCCCACCTCCACCAATCGCCCCAGATACATCACGCCGATGCGGTCGCACAGGTGCCGCACCACGGCGAGATCGTGCGCGATCACCACGTAGGCCAGCCCCAACTCGGCCTGCAGGTCCTCCAGCAGGTTCAGTACCTGGGCCTGGATCGACACGTCCAGCGCGGACACCGGTTCGTCGGCCACCACCAGCCGCGGGCGCAGCGCCAACGCCCGGGCGATGCCGATGCGTTGGCGTTGACCGCCGGAGAACTCGTGCGGGTAGCGGTTGTAGTGCTCGGGGTTGAGTCCGACCAGTTCCAGCAATTGCTGCACCGCCGGCCGGGTGCCGTGCGGCGTCGCGATGCCCTGCAGTCGAAACGGTGCCCCCACGATGGTGCCCACCGTGTGCCGCGGGTTCAGCGAGGAGTACGGGTCCTGGAAGATCAATGCGATCTCCCGACGCACCGGGCGCAGCTTGCGGCCGCGCAGCGCGGTGATCTCCCGGCCGTCCAGCCACACCCGACCGGCGCTGGGCTCCAACAACCGGGTCACCAGCCGACCGGTGGTGGTCTTGCCGCAGCCGGATTCCCCGACCAGCCCGAAGGTCTCCCCCGGCGCCACGTCAAAGTCCAGACCGTCCACCGCGTGGACCAGGGCGGTTTGACGCCGCATCACCCCGGAGCGCACCGGGAAGTGCTTGGTCAGCCCACGCACCGCCAGCAGCGCGCTCATCGTTGCGCCCACAACTCGCGCCGCCGCGACGGCTCCAGGTGACACGCCACCGCGTGGTCGGGCCGGCTGGGCAGCAGCACCGGTACCTCGGTCGAGGATCGCCCACCGGTCTGCGCCGCGTACGGGCAGCGGGGGTGGAACGCGCAACCGGGCGGGGTGTTGATCAGGCTCGGCGGCGAGCCCGCGACCGGGGAGAGCCGGTCGTGCCGGACGCCGTCCAACCGCGGCACCGAACCCAGCAACCCCCACGTGTAGGGGTGTTCCGGGCTGTCGAACAGATCCTCTGCCCGCCCGTACTCCGCCGCCCGTCCCGCATACATGACCAGCACGTCGTGGGCCATCTCGGCGACCACCCCGAGGTCGTGGGTGACCAGGATCAACGCCGTGTCCCGTTCCGCCTGCAGACCCCGGATCAGGTCCAGGATCTGCGCCTGGACGGTGACGTCCAGCGCGGTGGTCGGCTCGTCGGCGATGAGCAGCGCCGGGTCGCAGGACAGCGCCATGGCGATCATCACCCGTTGCCGCATACCTCCGGAGAACTGGTGCGGATGGTCGTCCACCCGTTGCTGTGGCTGCGGGATGCCGACCCGGCCGAGCAGATCCACCGCCCGCCGCGTGGCCACCGGCCGGGACACGGGGTGGTGCACCCGGTAGGCCTCGACGATCTGGGCACCCACGGTGTGGAACGGGTTGAGTGAGGTCAGCGGATCCTGGAAGATCATCGCCGCGGTGGAGCCGCGCAACCGGCGCATCGCCTCCGGGCCGGCAGCGAGCAGATCGTGGGAGTCCAGGTGGATCTCCCCGGTGATCGTGGTGCCCGGCGAGCGCCGGTGCAGGCCCATGACGGCCAGCGCGGTCACCGTCTTGCCCGAGCCGGACTCCCCCACGATGCCCAGCGTCCGGCCGCGGTCCACGGCGAAGGACAGCCCGTCGACGGCGCGCACCACCCCGTCGTCGGTGGCGAAGCGCACCCGCAGGTCACGCACCGTCAGAAAGCTCACAACCGCACCCGCGGGTCCGCGACCGCGTAGAGCACGTCCACGATCAGGTT
Organism: Sporichthyaceae bacterium; assembly: GCA_036493475.1. Classification (NCBI taxonomy): domain Bacteria; kingdom Bacillati; phylum Actinomycetota; class Actinomycetes; order Sporichthyales; family Sporichthyaceae; species Sporichthyaceae bacterium. The sequence continues at coordinate 38,459 of DASXPS010000056.1, forward strand.
CGCCAGCACCACGAAGAACGCGCCGACCAGCGTGACGCCGAGAATCTCCGGCAGGTCCTTCGCGGACACCGCGTCCACTGCGAACTTGCCGATGCCGGGCAGCGAGAACGTGGACTCGGTGAGGAACGCACCGCCCAGCAGCAGGCCGAGATCCAAACCGAAAATGGTGAGGATCGGGGTCAGCGACGCGCGCAGCCCGTGCCGCAACACCACCTCACGCTCGCGCAGACCTTTCGCGCGCGCGGTACGGATGAAGTCCTCCTCCATCGCCTCCAACATCGACGCCCGGGTCAGCCGCGCGTACAGCGCGGCATAGAGGAACGCCAGGGTGATCCACGGCAGCGTCAGATTGCGTGCCCACAACAGCGGATCGTCGGTGAGCCCGACGTAGTGCACGTCCGGGAACCAACCGAGTTTGTAGCTGAACAGGGCCAGCGACAGCAGTCCGGTGAAGAAGATGGGTAGCGACACCCCGGCCAGTGCGGTGGCCATCGCCGCTCGGTCCAGCACACTGCCCCGGCGCAAGGCAGACAACACCCCGACTCCCACTCCCCCGATCAGCCAGAGGGCCGCGGCACCCACCGCCAGCGACGCGGTCACCGGCAACCGATCCTTGATCAGCGGCCAGACTGCCTGGTGATTCTTGAACGAGTAGCCGAAGCAGGGTGCCGGGCAGTGCTCGGACTCCGGCCCGAACTGATAGGTCTCGCCGACCACCAGGCCCTTGACGAACCGGCCGTACTGCTCGTAGATCGGCTCGTCCAGGTGCAGCTTCGCGGTCACCGCGGCCACCGCCTGCGGGCTGGGGTCACGACCCACGTAGCCGGTGGCCAATTCCGCCGTGGTCTGCCCGGCCAGCCGCGGCACCCCGAAGAAGATGCCGAAGGTGACCAGCGTGGTGATCGCCAATAGGGCGACCGACCACACCAGTCGGCGGAGCACGAAGCTCAGCATCGCCAATCCCTAAATGTGACTACCGGGTCAGCCCGAGCGAGGCGTAGTCGTACATGCCGTAAGCGCGGTGCACATAGACGTTGGTCAGGTTCGGGGCCCGGTAGAGCAGGGCCTTCTCATAGATCATCGGGAGAATCGCGGCGTCGGCCATGAACGCGGCGTCGATCTGCGCCCACAGCTTGGCCCGGGCCGCAGCGTCGGCCGCGGCGATGGACTGGGTGAACAGGTCGTTGATCGCGGGGTCGTCCAACTCGGACAGGTTGGAGTTACCCGAAGCCTTGATGGCCTTGCCGTCCGCGATCTGCTCCAGGAAACCGTAGCCGCTGGGCCAGTCCGCACCCCAGCCCATGAACATCAGACCGAGGTTGTGCGAGTGGGCGAAGTTCGTCGACCCGGCGTAGTTCGAGAAGTACTGCCCCGCCGGGTACTTCTCGATGGAGGCGTTGATGTTCACCTTCTTCAACGCCTGCTGTAGCGACAGCGCGCCCTGCACCTCTTTGGGCCGGTCGGCGCGCGCGGCGATCGTGGTGGCGAACCCGTCCGGCTTGCCGCACGCGGCCAGTTCGGACTTCGCGGCCTCCACGTCCCCGTTCGGGTGCGTCTTGATGTTGTAGACATCCGTGTCGACGTAGCCGTCCAAGGTGGGCGGCATCAGCGTGGTCGCGATGTCCCCGGAATGCGGACCGCCGTAGGCAGTCTGCAGCGACTGGTGGTCGGCGGCCAGGATCACCGCCTTGCGGCAGTGGATGTTATCGAACGGGGCCACCTTTGTGCTGATCGCGACGTAGCGGACGAACCCGGTCACCGGGTTGTCGGCGTTGTTGTACTTGTCGCTGCCCGGCCGCAGGATGTCCGCCTGCGCGGCGGTGCCGACCCCGACGCCGGTCACGTCATAGCCCGCGTCCCCGGCCAGCAGACGCTGGTCCAGATCCGAGGAGTTCACCTTGAGGGTGACCTCGATGCGGTCCACCAACTGCTTGCGGTTGGGGTCGGAACCCGCGTCCCAGTTGGGATTGCGGGACAGGATCAGCGACTTGCCGGGGTCATAGGAGTCCATCTTGTAGGGCCCGGTGGAGGCCACATGCCGGGCGTAGTTCGCCCCGTCGTCGCGTGCCTTGGGCACCGGCGCGGTCTGCGGCAACGTGGCCAGGTCGTCGAACTCCGGGAACGGCCGCTGCAGGTGAAACACGATCGTGGTGTCGTCCGGGGTGTCGATCGCCGACAGCCCGCCGTAGGCGTCCTTGTACGGCCCGGTGTAGTCGGTACCCAACAGGTCCTTGAAGTAGGTCGGCCCATTGGACAGCACATCGGGGGCGTAGTTGCTGCGCTCGATCGCGTACTTGATGTCCGCGGCCTTCACCACGGTGCCGTCGTCGTACTTGATCCCGGACTTCAGGTGGTAGGTGACGGTCTTGCCGTCATCGCTGACCTGGCCCAGCCCGGTGGCCAGGTCCGGCACCACCTGCAATCCGGCCTTGCCCGGTGCCTCGGCGAACGTGGTCAGCGTGCGGCTGTAGAGCCGGCCGAAGTCCCAGGAGTAGGCGTAATAGGTGTTGCCGGGATCCGGGGAATCCCAGTCGTCGGTGTTGAGCACCTTGAGCACGCCACCGCTCGCGGTGGACGGACGCACGATGCCGTTGGTGGCGGCGTCGAAGATGGCCTTGCCGCTGCTCGCCCCGGCCGAGGCGCTGGGGTTCGCGGACGGCCCGCCCTTGCCGCCGCAGGCGGCCAATGTCAACGCCAATGCGGCCAGCGCCGCGACGCGTACAGGTCTCACGGTCGTCCTCTCATCGCGATTTCGGATCCAGCGCGTCGCGCAGGCCGTCCCCGAAGAGATTGAAGGCCAGCACGGTGATGAAGATGGCAAGGCCGGGCACGATCACGAAACCCGGCGCGACGGTGTACAGCGGCACCGCACCGGTGAGCATCCCGCCCCACGACGCGGTGGGCTCGGCCACCCCGACGCCGAAGAACGACAGCGCGGCCTCGAACAGGATGTTGGTGGGGATGAGCAGCGTGCCGTACACCAGGATCGGCCCGGCCAGGTTGGGCAACAGCTCGCGGAACACGATGTGCCCGGTGCCCGCGCCCAGGCTGCGCGCGGCGTCGACGAATTCCCGTTCGCGCAGGGAGAGGGTCTGTCCGCGCACGATGCGCCCGATGTAGGGCCAGGAGAAGAATCCGATCACCACGATCAGCAGCACCACTCGCAAAGTGTTGCCGCTCAGGCCGAACGCCTCGCCCTGCACCGCCCCGCCCAGGGCGAGCGCGAACAGCAGCAGCGGGAAGGCCAGGAACACGTCCATGGTGCGCGCGATGACCGCATCCACCCAGCCGCCGCGGTAGCCGGCCAGCACACCGAGCACGGTGCCGAGGGTCACCGACAGCAGGGTGGCCCCGAATGCGACCAGCAAGGAGATGCGTGCGCCGTAGAGCGTGCGACTGAACAGGTCCCGGCCGTTGATGGGTTCCAGCCCGAACAGATGGTGCACGCTGATCCCGCCCCAGCGGCCCTTGGGCGCGCCGAAGGTGGGGTCGATGAGGTTCTGGTGGAACTCATCCGGCGGGTCGCCGAGCACCTTCACGATCAGCGGCGCGGCGATGGCGACGACCACCAGGGCGATGACCACGACGCCGCCGGTGATGGCCACCCGGTCGCGGCGCAGCCGCCGCCAGGCAATGGCGGCCGGCGACCGGCCGGCCACCCACGGCCCGACCGGAACCACCACGGTGAGATCGCCGTGTGGTTCCGGGGGCGGTGCGGTCATGGCCGATTATGTTCCGGCCCAGCCCCGCAATCGGGTAATGAACCGGCCGGAGATCAGCGCTGATATCAGCGCAGCACGTAGCTGTCCGGCGCCACGCTCGGCCCGGCCGGTGGTACCGCCACCAGCCCGAGTTCGGCCGGCCCGGCCAGCAGGCGGTGCGCGGGCAGCACCCGGACGGTGTAGCCGAACGGCCCGGAACGGTCCAACGCGACGCTGCCCTCGTACCGCATTCGGCCGCCCTCGTAGGCCTGGGCCACGGACAGCGTCATGGTGCTGGTGTTGGTCAGCTGGTCGGCCTCGTCCACCCGACCGTGCACCAACTGCACGTCGACGTCCGCCGGCTCGAGCTCACCGAGGGTGACGAAGGCCTGCACGGTCAACGCGTCACCGACTGACGCGCCGTCAGCCGCGCCGGTGGCCTCCACGTGCTCCACCCGCACCCCGGACCACCCCGCCCGCACCCGCGATTTCCAGATGGCCAGCTCGCGGGCCCCGGCCAGCTTGTCCTCGGCCAGTTCACGGGAGGACCGGGCGGCCGGTGCGTACAGCTCGTTGACGTAGTCCCCGACCATCCTGGTGGCCAGCACCTTCGGCCCCAACGATCCGATGGTGTGCCGCACCATCTCGATCCACCGGGCGGGCAGGCCCGTCGCGTCCCGCTCGTAGAACCGCGGCGCCACCGCGGTCTCGATGAGGTCGTAGAGGGCGTTGGACTCGAGTTCGTCGCGGTAGGCCGGGTCCTCGACGCCGGTGGCCGACGGGATCGCCCACCCGTTCTCCCCGTCGTACCACTCGTCCCACCAGCCGTCGAGCACGGACAGGTTCAGACAGCCGTTGAGCGCGGCCTTCATGCCGGACGTGCCACAGGCCTCCAGCGGCCGCAGCGGGTTGTTCAGCCACACGTCGCAGCCGGGGATCATCTCCGCGGCCAGTCCCATGTCGTAGTCGGACAGGAACACGATGCGGTTGCGCACCGCCACGTCGTCGGTGAACCGCACGAGTTCCTGGATCAGTCGCTTGCCGCCGTCATCGGCCGGGTGCGCCTTGCCCGCGATCACGATCTGCACCGGGTGGTCCGGGTGGGTGAGCAGCTTGGCCAGCCGCGCCGGGTTGTGCAGCATCAGCGTCAGGCGCTTGTAGGACGGCACCCGGCGCGCGAAGCCGATGGTGAGCACCTCCGGGTCCAGGGCGTTGGCGATCCAGCCCAGCTCGGCATCCGACGCACCGCGGGCCAGCCACTGCGCGCGCAGCCGCCGGCGGACCGCCTCCACGAGCCGGCCGCGCAGCGTGCGGCCGACGTCGAACAGCGCTCGGGCGGGCACCTCGTCGAGGCTGCCCCAGTCCTCCGCGGTGGCCACGAACGCCTTGCCCATGGTGCGCCGGGCCAACTCGAGGGTCTCCGGGGCGGTCCAGGTGGGGGCGTGCACGCCGTTGGTGATCGAGCTGATCGGCACCTCGTTGGCGTCGAAGCCCGGCCACAGCCCGCCGAACATGTGCCGGGAGACCTCCCCGTGCAACTTGGACACGCCGTTGGCGCGCTGGGCCAGCCGCAGGCCCATTACCGCCATGTTGAACACCGACGGGTCCCCGCCGGCGTAGGTCTCCGCACCCAGCGCGAGCACCCGCTCCACCGGGATGGCCGGGCTGGCGTTGTCGCCGCCGAAGTACTGCGCGATCAGGTCCCGCGGGAAACGGTCGATGCCGGCCGGCACCGGGGTGTGCGTGGTGAACACGGTGCCCGCCCGGGCGGCCTCCAGCGCCGCCTCGAACGGCAGGCCGTCCTCCTCCGCGTACTCCCGAATGCGCTCGACGCCGAGGAAGCCGGCGTGGCCCTCGTTGGTGTGGAACACCTCCGGCGCCGGGGTGGCGGTCAGCCGGCAGTAGACGCGCAACGCGCGCACGCCGCCGATGCCGAGCAGCAGTTCCTGGTGCAGCCGGTGCTCGGTGCCGCCGCCGTAGAGACGGTCGGTGACCTCGCGCTCGAACGGCCCGTTCTCCTCCACATCGGAGTCGAGCAGCAGCAGCGGCACCCGACCCACCGCGGCCAGCCACACCTTGGCCACCAGCACCCGCGCGCCGGGCAGCGAGATGCGCACCCGCACGTGGGACCCGTCGTTCTCGCGCAGCGCCTCGATCGGCAGCTCGTAGGGGTCGAGGACCGGGTAGCGCTCCTGTTGCCAGCCTTCCCTGGACAGTGACTGGATGAAGTAGCCGTGCCGGTAGAGCAGCCCGACGCCGATGATCGGCACGCCGAGGTCGCTGGCCGCCTTCAGGTGATCACCGGCCAGGATGCCCAGGCCGCCGGAGTACTGCGGCAGCACCGCGGTGATGCCGAATTCCGGGGAGAAGTAGGCGATCGCCCGGGGCAGGTCGCCGACCTCGGCGTCGGTGCGCTGGTACCAGCGGGGTTCGCTGCGGTAAGCGTCCAGGTCCCGTAGGGCCTCGGTCATCCGATCGAGGAACTCGTGATCCCGCGCCAGATCGACCAGGCGTTCCGCGGACACCGCGCCCAGCAGCTTGACGGGGTCGTGTCCGACCTCGTCCCACACCTGTGGATCCACTGCGGCAAACACCGCTCGGGTGTCCTCGTGCCAGGACCACCGCAGGTTGGTCGCCAACTCGCCCAACGGACGCAACGGCGCGGGCAACGCCGTACGGACGGTGAAGCGGCGAATGGCTCTCACAGCTCTCCCTCGTTCAGCCGACCCCTCCGTCGACCCTAATGGCCCGCTGGTTGACAACGGGACAGACGGGTACCTTCACAGCCGATGAACGGACGTATTCCCATCACCGATGTGCAGCCGCAGGTGGATTGCGCCACCCGGCCCGCGAAGGCTGTCGTCGACGAGGTCTTCGAGGTCCGCGCCACCGTCTTCCGGGAGGGCCACGACGCGGTCTCCGCCAACGTGGTGCTGCGCGATCCGCGCGGCAAACCGGGCCCGCTGATCCCGATGCGGTTGCTGGCGCCGGGCACCGACCGCTGGGGGGCGGACATCTCCGCCGCGCGGCAGGGACGCTGGACGTTCACGGTGGAGGCCTGGAGCGATCCGGTGGCCAGCTGGCAGCACGACGCGGGCATCAAGGTCAACAACGGCATGGACACCGAGCTGATGCTCGAGGAGGGCGCGCGGCTGTTCAGCCGCGCGGCGGAGGGGGTGCCCGCGGACGACGGGCGGGACGTGGTGCTGGACGCGGTGAGCGCGCTGCGCGACCGCAGCCGACCCGCCCTGGTGCGGTTGGCCGCGGGCATGTCCCCGGAGCTGGCCGCGGTGCTGTCCAGGTACCCGGTACGCGACATGTTGACCGCGTCCAAGCGCTATCCGCTGCAGGTGGAACGGCGTGCGGCGCTGTACTCCAGCTGGTATGAGTTCTTCCCGCGCAGTGAGGGCGCCACCCTGGACCCGCCGCGGTCCGGCACCTTCCGCACCGCCGCGGAACGTCTACCGGCGATCGCCGCCATGGGCTTCGACGTGGTGTACCTCCCGCCGATCCACCCAATCGGCCACGCCTATCGCAAGGGCGCGAACAACACCCTCACGCCGGGCCCGGACGACCCCGGGTCCCCGTGGGCGATCGGTTCGGAGGACGGCGGCCACGACGCGGTGCACCCCGACCTGGGCACCCTGGAGGACTTCGACGCCTTCGTCGGCCGGGTTCGCGAGCTGGGCATGGAGATCGCGCTCGACCTCGCGCTGCAGTGCTCCCCGGACCACCCGTGGGTCAAGGAGCACCCGGAGTGGTTCACCACCCGCGCCGACGGCACCATCGCCTACGCGGAAAACCCACCGAAGAAGTACCAGGACATCTACCCGGTCAACTTCGACAACGACCCGGAGGGCCTGTTCGTCGAGGTGCTGCGCGTGCTGCGGCACTGGATGGACCACGGGGTGCGCGTCTTCCGGGTGGACAACCCGCACACCAAGCCGGTGATGTTCTGGGAGGAACTGCTCGGCGAGATCCGCAAGACCGACCCGGATGTGGTGTTCCTGGCCGAGGCGTTCACCCGTCCGGCGATGATGCGCGAGCTGGCCAAGGTCGGCTTCCAGCAGTCCTACACGTACTTCACCTGGCGTACCGAGAAGGCGGAACTGCAGGCCTATGCCGAGGAGTTGGCCGAGGAGACCGGCCACTTCATGCGCCCGAACTTCTTCGTCAACACCCCGGACATCCTGCACGCGTTCCTGCAGTACGGCGGCCCGCCCGCGTTCCGCATTCGGGCCGTACTGGCGGCCACCCTGTCCCCCGCCTGGGGGGTCTACTCCGGCTACGAGTTGTTCGAGCACGTCGCGGTGCGACCGGGCAGCGAGGAATATCTGGACTCGGAGAAGTACCAGTACCGCCCGCGCGACTGGGCCGCGGCGGAGGCCGAGGGTCGCAGCCTGGCGCCGTACCTGACCCTGCTCAACCGGGTGCGTCGCGACCACCCGGCGCTGCAGCAACTGCGCGACATCACCTTCCACCCGGTCGACAACCCCGCGATGCTCGCGTACTCCAAGTCCGCACCCCTGCCCGGCAGCGGACGGGACACGGTGTTCGTGGTGATCAACCTGGACCCGCACGGGGCGCGGGAGGCCATCCTCACCGTGAACCTGGCCGCACTGGGCATGGCCGAGGGTGATCGGTTCGTGGTTTCGGACGTGTTCACCGGGGCCAGTTACACCTGGGGCGATGCGAACTACGTCCGGCTGGATCCGTTCGTCGAGCCCGCCCACTTGCTGACGGTCCATCCGATCGAGACGGGTTAGCCAGGTGACCGAGACCCCGCCGAGCGATGCCTACATCGATTCCTATCAGGACACGGCGGCGAGTCCGTCGGATCCCGACTGGTTCAAGCGGGCGGTCTTCTACGAGGTCCTGGTCCGCTCCTTCGATGACTCCAACGCGGACGGCATCGGTGACCTGCCGGGGTTGACCTCGCGGCTGGACTATCTGCAATGGCTCGGCGTGGATTGCCTGTGGCTGCCGCCGTTCTACGCCTCGCCGATGCGCGACGGCGGCTACGACATCAGCGACTACACCGCGGTACATCCCGACTTCGGCACCATCGGTGACTTCGTGGAATTCATCGACGCGGCACACGATCGCGGCATCCGGGTGATCGTCGACTTCGTCATGAACCACACCTCGGACGCCCATCCGTGGTTCCAGGCCTCGCGCACCGACCCGGCCGGCCCGTACGGCGATTTCTACGTGTGGGCCGACGACGACAAGGGCTACGGCGACACCCGGATCATCTTCGTCGACACCGAGACCTCCAACTGGACCTTCGACCCGGTGCGCAAGCAGTACTTCTGGCACCGCTTCTTCTCCCACCAGCCGGATCTGAACTTCGACAACCCGCGGGTGCAAGAGGCGATCATGGAGGCGCTGCGCTTCTGGTTGGACCTGGGCATCGACGGCTTCCGGCTGGACGCGGTGCCCTACCTGTACGAGCGGGAGGGCACCAACTGCGAGAACCTCGACGAGACGCACGACTTCCTCAAGATGGTCCGCGCCGATGTCGACCGGCTCTACCCGGACCGGGTGCTGCTGTGCGAGGCCAACCAGTGGCCGCAGGACGTGGTGGAGTACCTCGGCGACGGCGACGAGTGCCACATGGCCTTCCACTTCCCGGTCATGCCGCGGCTGTTCATGGGCGTGCGCCGGGAGTCGCGCTATCCGATCTCGGAAATCATGGCCGGCACGCCGAAGATCCCGGACAACTGCCAGTGGGCCATCTTCCTGCGCAACCACGACGAGTTGACGCTGGAGATGGTCACCGACGAAGAGCGCGACTACATGTACGCGGAGTACGCCAAGGACCCGCGGATGAAGGCCAACATCGGCATCCGTCGGCGGTTGGCCCCGCTGCTGGAGAACGACCGCAACCGCCTGGAACTGTTCACCGCCCTGGTGCTCTCGCTGCCCGGCTCGCCGGTGCTGTACTACGGCGACGAGATCGGCATGGGCGACAACATCTGGCTCGGTGACCGCGACGGGGTGCGCACCCCCATGCAATGGACGCCCGACCGCAACGCCGGCTTCTCCCGGGCGAATCCCGGCAAGCTGACCCTGCCGATCATCATGGACCCGATCTATGGCTATCAGGTGACCAACGTCGAGGCGCAGACCGCGTCGCCAACCTCGCTGCTGCACTGGACCCGCCGGATGATCGAGGTGCGCAAGGCCAACTACGCCTTCGGCCTGGGTGAGTTCATCGACCTGGGCGGGTCGAACCCGTCGGTGCTGTCGTTCCTGCGGGAGTACCACGGGACCGAGGGTTCCGACATCGTGCTGTGTGTGAACAACCTCTCCCGGTTCCCCCAGCCGGTGGAGCTGGACCTGCGTCGATTCGACGGCTACCGGCCGGTGGAACTGGTCGGTGGCGTGGAATTCCCGGCCATCGGCGAGCTCCCGTATCTGCTCACCGTGGCCGGACACGGCCACTTCTGGTTCCGCCTCGACCCCGCGCCGACCACGGCGGCCGGCCCGGTCGGTGGGTGATCCTCGCGATGCTGGTCAACCCGCTTCAATCGGCTCGGCAGCGAGAGTGAAAGCGTGCTCTCGCTGCGCTCGCCTCAATCGCGGGTAAGGGCTCCTCCGGGGGGTAAAAGCCGAAGCATGACCCCCGAAGTGATGATGCCCTGGCTGAGCGGACGGCGATGGTTCGCCGGCAAAGGACGGCAGGTCAGCGACGTGACCCTGGCCGCGTCCGGCTGGCTGCAGGACAATCCGCCCGTGCGCATCGAGTTCGTCACGGTGCGCTACGCCGACGCCGAGGGCGAGGAGGCCCCGCAGGACACCTACCAGGTTCCGGTGGTCTACCGCCGCGAGCCGCTGGAAAGCCTGGGCCATGCGCTGATCGGGCAGACCGAGCTGGCGGAGCACGGCGACGGGCCATGGTGGGTCTACGACGCGCTGTACGACAAGGAAGTCACCGGCCTGTGGCCGACGGGCATGCGCGAGGACCGCGACACCGAGGGCATGGCGTTCCGCCACGAACCCGCCAACGCAACCCCGGACACCCCGGCAGAGGCGAACGTGTTGTCCGGTGAGCAGTCCAACACCTCGCTGGTGTTCGGCGACGCGATGATCCTCAAGGTGTTCCGTCGGCTCGCCGACGGCCCGAACCCGGACGTGGAGTTGCACCACGCGCTCGCCGAGGCGGGCAACAGCCGGGTGGCCGCGCTGCTCGGCTGGGTGGAGGGCGAGTGGCCGAACGGGCAGCGCCCGCACCACGGCACGCTGGCCATCGCGAGTGAATTCCTGACCTCGGCCACGGCCGGCTGGGACGCCGCCCTGACCAGCGTGCGTGACCTGTACGCACAGCCGGACGGGGTGAGCGCGGACGATGCGGGCGGGGATTTCGCCGGGGAGTCCTGCCGACTGGGTGAGGCCACCGCGGAGGTGCACGCCGATCTGGCCCGCATGCTCGGTGACGCCGAATTGGACCAGCCCGCGCGCGCCGACCTGGCCGCGGAGATGTCCGCACGATTGGCCGCGGCGTGCGTGGTGGTGCCCGAACTGGATCCCTATCGCACGCACATGACCGCGGTGTACGCCCGACTCGCGAGCTTCACCGGTCCGCTGCGCAAGCAACGCGTGCACGGCGACCTGCATCTGGGTCAGGTAATGCGCAGCGCAACGGGTTGGCGGATCCTCGACTTCGAGGGTGAGCCGGCCCGGCCGATGGCGGCCCGACGGGGCATGGACTGTCCACTCAAGGACGTCGCGGGGATGATCCGTTCCTTCGACTATGCGGCCCGTCACCTGTTGCCCGGCGCCCCGAACACCGCGGCGTCCCGGGCCACCGAATGGGCCGAACGCAACCAACAGGCCTACCTGGAGGGCTACGCACGCACCATCGGCGCCGCCCCGGAAGCCGACCCGCTGCTCGCGTTTGTGCTGGACAAGGCCTGCTATGAGGTGTTGTACGAAGCACGCAACCGGCCCGACTGGCTGAACGTGCCGTTGTCCGCAATCGAGGGCTTGCTCGCCACCGCTTCTCCAGGCGCCCACCCGGGAGGATATTCCTCGTGACCACCACGCCCCATCTCGCGCGCACCGCTCCAGTGGGTGCCGACGAACTCGCGCGCCTGGTCGCCGGCGCGCACCACGACCCGCACTCGGTCCTCGGCGCGCATCCGCACGCCGGGGCGGTCACCATCCGGGCGCTGCGCCCATTCGCCCGAGAGATCAACGCGCTGGTCGGCAACGAGCGGTATCCCCTGGTACACGAGTACGAGGGCGTCTTCGTCGGGCTCGTCCCCGGCGAGACCGTGCCGGACTACCGCCTGGAGGTGATCTACGAGGGCGACACCTGGGTGGTCGACGACCCGTACCGGTTCCTGCCCACGCTGGGCGAAATCGACCGGCATCTGATCGCCGAGGGACGGCACGAGCAGCTGTGGGACGTGCTGGGCGCGCACGTCCGTCGGTATGACGCGCCGTCAGGACCCATCGTCGGCACGTCGTTCGCCGTCTGGGCGCCGAATGCCCGCGGGGTGCGGGTGGTCGGCGAACTCAACTATTGGGACGGTCGCGCGCACCCGATGCGCACGTTGGGCTCCACCGGGGTGTGGGAGCTGTTCGTGCCGGGCATCGGCAACGGCTCCTGCTACAAGTTCGAGATCCTCGGCCCGGACGGCCGGTGGCGGCAGAAGGCCGACCCGTTGGCCTTCGCCACCGAGGTGCCACCGAAGACCGCGTCGCGGGTGTATGAGTCGCGCTACGTGTGGAACGACGAGGAGTGGATGACCCGGCGTACGCAACACGCGCCCGAAACGGGCCCGATGAGCGTGTACGAGGTGCACCTGGGCTCCTGGCGGGCCGGGCTGTCCTATACCGACCTGGCCGACCAACTCGTCGCGCATGTGCGCGAGCTCGGCTTCACCCACGTGGAGTTCCTCCCGGTGGCCGAGCACCCCTTCGGCGGCTCGTGGGGATATCAGGTCTCCTCGTACTTCGCGCCCACCGCGCGTTTCGGCGACCCGGACGACTTCCGGCTGCTGGTGGACCGGCTGCATCAGGCCGGCGTCGGCGTCATCGTCGACTGGGTACCCGCGCACTTCCCCAAGGACGAGTGGGCGCTGGCCGACTTCGACGGCACCGATCTCTACGAGCACCCCGACCCCCGTCGCGGGGAGCAGCCCGACTGGGGCACGTTGGTGTTCAACTACGGGCGCACCGAGGTTCGCAACTTCCTGGTCGCCAACGCCTGCTACTGGCTCGAGGAGTTCCACATCGACGGGCTGCGGGTCGATGCCGTGGCCTCGATGCTCTACCTGGATTACTCCCGCGAGGAAGGTCAGTGGACGCCGAACAAGTACGGCGGCCGGGAGAACCTGGAGGCGGTCTCGTTCCTGCAGGAGATGAACGCGACGGTCTACAAGCGGGTGCCCGGCGCGTTCACCGTGGCCGAGGAATCCACCGCGTGGCCGGGCGTCACCCGGCCCACGCATCTGGGCGGGTTGGGCTTCGGCTTCAAGTGGAACATGGGCTGGATGCACGACTCGTTGGCCTACATCCGCCAGGACCCGGTGCACCGCAGCTACCACCACCACGAGATGACGTTCTCGATGATGTACGCGTGGTCGGAGAACTACGTGTTGCCGATCTCGCACGACGAGGTGGTGCACGGCAAGGGCTCGATGTTCGGCAAGATGCCCGGCGACCGCTGGCAGAAGCTGGCCAATCTGCGTGCCTACCTGGCCTTCATGTGGGCCCACCCCGGCAAGCAATTGGTGTTCATGGGTGCGGAGCTGGGCCAGGAATCGGAGTGGTCGGAATCCCGCTCGCTGGACTGGTGGTTGCTCGAGCATCCCGATCACGCCGGCGTGCAACAACTGGTCGGTGACCTGAACGCGGTCTACCGGGACACCCCGGCGATGTGGCAGTTGGACGTCTCGCCGGACGGCTTCGCCTGGATCGACGCGAACGACTCGAACAGCAATGTGTTCTCGTTCCTGCGCTACGGCGCGGACGGCTCGGTGCTGGCCAGCGTGTCGAACTTCGCCAACATGGTGCACTCCAACTACCGACTCGGCCTGCCCCAGCCGGGCCGCTGGGCCGAGGTGCTGAACACCGACGCCACCGGTTATGCCGGCAGCGGGGTGGGCAACCTCGGTGGGGTGGGCGCGGTTGCCGAGCCGTGGCATGGGCTGCCCACCTCGACCAGGCTCACCCTGCCGCCGCTGGGCACCATCTGGTTGCGGTACGTACCGGGCTGACGGCCCTTCCCCCGGACGGCGGAAGCACGTTTCGTCGCGACTGTCCGATTTGTACGGTCGGCAGGAGCGTCGGAATCAGGGGGGACGTCATGACCTCGGTCGGCCTGTGCATGATCGTCAAAAATGAGGCACACGTGATCGAGCGTTGCTTGGGCTCGGTGCGCACGTTCGTCGATCACTGGACCATCGTTGACACCGGCTCCACCGATGGCACGCAAGAGTTGATCCGCGCACTGCTCGGTGACACCCCGGGTCACCTGCACGAGCGCCCGTGGCGCGACTTCGGGCACAACCGGTCCGAGGCGTTGGCCCTGGCCCGGCCGCATGCCGACTACAGCTTCGTGATCGACGCCGACGAAGTGCTCGAGGCGCCCACCGGTTTTGGCTGGCCCGACCTCACCGCGGACGCGGTCCACCTCCAGCACCGCACCGGTGCGACGACCTACCGCCGGGCGAGCCTGGTGGCCAACCGCCTGGCATGGCTCTATCGCGGCGTGCTGCACGAGTACCTCGAAGTGCCCGGCGTGGCGACCGCCTCGACGTACCTGGACGGGCCGGTGGTCTCGGGGCTTTTCGACGGAGGCCGCAGTCAGGGCGTGAGCCCCGCCGAGAAGTACGCCCGCGACGCCCTGGTGCTCGAGGCGGCGCTGGCCGCCGAGCCCGACAACGCCCGCTACCAGTACTACCTGGCCCGCAGCTATCGGGACAGCGGGCAGCTCACCAAGGCCCTCGAGGCGTTTCGTCGGCGCGCGATCATGGGTGGCTTCGACGAGGAGGTGGCCGACTCGCTGTTCGAGGTGGCCCGTCACCTCGAAACCCTGCAGGCCGACCCCGACGAGATCGTGGTGGCCTACCTGAAGGCCTGGGAGCATCGTCCCAGCCGCGCGGAGGCGTTGACGGAGCTTGCCCGCCACGCCCGGGAGGCCAAGCGGTTCCCACTGGCTCGTCTCGTCGCGCAACAGGCGATGCGACTCCCGCGTCCGGCAGGCGACCTGCTCTGGGTGCAGGAGGACGTGTACTCCTGGCGCAGCGAGGACGAATTTGCGGTTGCGTCGTACTGGACGGGGCACTACGCGGAGTCGGCTGCGGCCTGCCGCCACCTGCTCGCCGGCGACCAGCTGCCCGCGGAGCAGCGGGCCCGAGTCGTCGCGAATCTCGATTTCGCGCAGAGTCGCTGCCCGGCGGAGCCCGGGCTGCTGCCGGCGCAACGCGCCTGATGCCACGTCCGCTCAGACGTCGAAGAAGAACAACTGCACGAGCCGGGACGCATCGGCAGGCTCCCGGAACCCCTCGTACGACGAGGCCGAATGGATCAGGCTGGCGTCCCAGACGACCAGCCGGTTGTAGACCGCGCCCACCGCCTCGACAAGTTCCCAGTTGTCCGGGTGCTCGAGGTTGTAGGCCTCGTAAACCGCAGCCTCGGCATCCGCGATCGCCTCGGTCGTGCCCAGCCGGCGCGTCTCGAGCGGATGGGTGGGACGACGCCGGCACCCGTGGGTGCGGTCGCGCCAAAAGCTGGTCCCGCTGCCCAGCGGTGCATCCGGCGTCAGATAAATCGCGGCCGCGTAGCTCTGGCTGTCGTGATGCCACACCAGCGGGTCGGCGTGGCCGGTCTGCTGAAAGCAGCCGTTGGCGTTGTGCCCGAGCCACTCGGTAACCGCGGTGCCGAGCAGCCGACCGAACTCTTCGCGCAGTCCTGGCCAGAGAAATCGTTGGTCCGATCGCAGGCCTTTGAAGTACGCCGGGTTGGACTGATAGCGCTGGGCCAGAGCCAACGCGCGGATTTCGTCGGGGTTCTGGAGAAAATCGTCCACCACCAGCAGGTGCGGCACCCGCCGGTGAAAGGGATCGGTGGCCCGGTCCGACTCCTGGTGGGCATCAAGGATCTGCCGGGGTATCCACATGGGCAGGCGCGCCTCACCGTTCTCGATCAGGTATCCGGGCCGACCGGCCCGCTCACCGACCTCCCGGACGACACTGCGCTGCCCGGCGAAGGTCACCGTCTGACCCAACGCGAACGCCCTGTCCGTCATCGTCGCCCCACCCGATCAACCCGCGCGATCCCGGACAAACGTTACGCGTTGGCCGGCACCGGCCGCGGCCATTGCTCCGTCCGGACGATGGCTGACGGTCCGTCAGTGAGTTACCGGCGCGGCCGTGTCGGCACACACAACGTAAGCGTGGGCGACGGAGGAGGAGTCGGTGCCACTCACCGTCCAACCATCGGGCGTCGGTTCCGACGATTGCACGGCAGAGGAGCCGAAAAGGCCACCCTGGACGTCGCCGCCGCCACCGAGTCGCGCATCTCCCGCGTCACACGAAGCCGTGGCGGTGCCGTGGGAGGTCGCCTGGTTGGTGTAGACGTGGGGGAAGCCCGGTCCCTGCGGACCCTGTGGACCCGTGAGGCCCTGTGCACCCGTGGCGCCCTGCGCGCCGGTGTGACCCTGAGAACCCTGTGCGCCGGTCAGCCCCTGCGCACCGGTCAGTCCCTGCGCACCCGTCGCCCCCTGCGCACCATTGTGACCCTGAAAGCCTTGCGCGCCGGTGTGACCCTGCGCACCGGTCAGGCCCTGGGCACCGGTCAGCCCCTGCGCACCCGTCGTGCCCTGCGCACCCGTCGTGCCCTGCGCACCATTGTGACCCTGAGAACCCTGCGCGCCGGTCGGCCCCTGGGCACCCGTATCCCCGGTCTCACCGCGGGGACCACGAAAGCCCTGCGAGCCCTGCGTACCCGCGGCGCCCTGCGCACCCGTCAGCCCCTGCGCACCCGTCGCACCGATCGCACCCTGCGCACCATTGTGACCCTGCGAGCCCTGTGCACCGGTCAGCCCCTGCGCACCCGTCAGCCCCTGCGCACCGCTCAGCCCCTGCGCACCGTTGTGACCCTGAGAACCCTGCGCGCCGGTGTGACCCTGCGCGCCGGTAAGGCCCTGCGCACCGGTATCCCCGGTCTCACCGCGCGGCCCGCGAAAGCCCTGCGAGCCCTGCGCTCCCGCGGCGCCCTGCGCACCGGTCAGCCCCTGCGCACCGGTCAGCCCCTGCGCCCCCGTGGAACCCTGCACGCCTGTCAAGCCCTGCGCACCCGTCAAGCCCTGCGCGCCCGTAAGGCCCTGCGCACCCGCAGCCGATCCCGCCGGCCCCTGGGGGCCGGTCGCGCCCCGCGGCCCTGCGGGCCCCTGCGGACCGGTCCGGCCGTGATGGTGATGGCAGTGGTCCGGCCAGTATGCGTAGCAGGAGTAGTAGTACGGATCGTCGTGCGGACCGATCCGGTCGGAATGAGCCGCCGGCACTGTTGCGGCGTAGGACGAGGCGCTGTTGCCCAGCGCGGCAGTCAACATCGCCGTGGGCGCAAGCAGCGCCAGCGCCATAAGCCGTTCCCGGTGGTTGATTCGCACGCCGACCTCGCCCCTGTTTAGTTTCCGACCAGGGGATAGTGGCGGTCGCGGGCCGTGGAGGGGAACAGCATCGGTGGGTGATCACTCGCCCGGCGGACTCGCATTGGCCCATCTGATACCGCGAGCGGCAGGTGGAGGATCCATGGGAGCCCGCGGATGGACGAGCTGACCGCGGGGTGCCTCGGTCAGTCGGCCGGCCAATCCGGATCTGATCGGTAGATGAAGCCGGTTCAAGGCGGGTACGGGGACCGCCGGCATCTCCGACCACAGGTTGCCGAACCCGGCTTCGCCGTCCCAGCAGAAGTCATCGGCACCCAGCTGCACCAGGCGAGCATGAATGGCGGCGTCGTAGTGGGTGGAAATGCAGCGCACCAGGCGCTGGATCTCCTGATTGCGCACCGACTGCGTGTTCGTGCCGCTGGTGTAGTACTGCAGGTAACCGACCTCGGGGATGCGCACCACGGGCGCGTTGAGGAAGGACCGGATACAGATCTCGTAGTCGTCGGCCACGTGCAGCTTGCGGTTGTGCCCGCCGATGTGGTGGTAGAAGTCCCGCCTCCAGGACCGGAAGTGATTCGGCGTGGAGACGATGTGCCGAATCGTCTTGGCGTTGATCGGCGGCGCCTCGATCACCACCAGGTCGCGCCAACCGTCCATGGTCCATACCCGGTCCGGTCGGCAGACGCCGAAACCCCAGGCCCAGCCGTTTTCGTAACTACGATCGCCACCGAGTTCGTAGACCTCGGCGCAATCGGAGTAGACGAAGCCCGCGTCGGGGTTGGCGCGGAATGCCTCGACCACCCACTCCAGCGCGTACGGCGTCAGTTCATCGTCGTGGTCGAGTTCGACCAGGTACGCGCCCTGGCACAGATGGCCGAGCTTGTTCTTGAGTTCGCCGATGTTTCCCGACCGGGAGCGCTGCCGATACAGCGACACCCGGTGGTCGCGCGCGGCCAACGATTCCAACAGCCGCCAGGTCTCACCATCGTCGTCGGAGTCGTCGACGATGACCCACTCCCACTCCGCGTGGCTCTGCTGTTGCAGCGAGCGCAGCGCCCGTTCTATCCGCTTCCCGGTCCGATAGGCGGGGGTGAACACCGATACCAGCGGTGGCGCGTCGGCGGGCTTGGGCACCAAGGCGTCGTGCAGGAAGCAGTGGAGCGCCCGCCCGCCGGCGTCCTCGGGATCCATACCGTCGGGCAGGTTGATCCATCGGCTGCGCAGCGTGTACGGCAGCCGATGCAGCCGCGGGTAGTTCTCGATCGGCCCGAAGGTCACGATTGCCTGTGGCTCGGTGACCGACAACGCGGCGAGCAACTCGTCCTCGCCACCGAACCGATGCACGTCCAGCTCCCGCGTCTCGAAGTCGGGCACCGCAGGTGTGTACAGCTCGCCGCTTCCGCCCAGCACGTACACCACCGGCAGACCGATGTTCATCGCTCCCCCGAGATATCGGCCGATCGAACAGCTCCAGCTAATCGGTCCCCTTTGTCCCGGGTCATGCGGATAAGCCCGATTGGGTGACGGCGAACTGACTGACCGTCCGTCCGGTCGGGAAAGGTGGCACGGCCCTTCAACCGGCGCATCCGTACTGACACGACTATCGCGAAGGCCCGAATAGGGCCACCATGTGCGCATGACGCGGCGCCGAAGCCGGTTCGGTCCCGCGGGCGCGATCGTCGCACTGTGCGTGGGCGTGCTGAGCGCATGCGGCGCACCGACGATCACCCCCGCCGGTCAGGTCGGCATGGAGATCCCCTACGTGGACCCGCTGGCGCCCGGCGCGTCGCCGGTCCTGGCTGTGGGCCCGGCCAAGGCCGTGACCACCGTGACGACTGGTCAGACGAAGCCGGCGCCTGCCAAAGCGGGCACGGCCAAGCAGTCCGCAACCGCGAGCGTGGCGCCCTCCACGCCGAAGAAGTCGGCAAAACCTGAGACCACCACCAGGCCCCCGCCAACGATCCAGGTCAAGAAGGGCCCGGCGAAGACCACGTCGCTGACCCTGCCCAAGCTCGGCGTGTACGGCTACTCGATGAGCGGCAACACCAGCCTCGGCCCGCCCCCGTCCACCATGCCGCTGACCGTGGCCGAGGGTTCCGGGGACGGCGCCCAGTTGTGGACGCTGGATGGCCGCCGAGCCGACGGCTCGGGGATCACCGAGGAACTCACCCTGGCCCGCGGCGCCGACGGCGTCTATTTGCACACCTACCGCCTGGATGCCTCCACCGGTCTGGCCGGACTCATCCTGGAGTTCAATCCCGCCCAACCGGTGTTGTTCGAGCCGGACAAGTTGGCCGCCGGCCAGACCTGGAAGTTCGACCTGACCTCCACCGACGGATGCGCCAGGGCGAGCACCACCCTGGAGGCGATTGAGGTCGGCGCCATCCGTCACATTCGGCTGGCCACGGCGTTGAGTACGGTCGGGCCGTCGTCCTGTACTGCGGTGACCGGCCAGCGGGTGCAGGATCTCGAGCACCCGGCCGCGCAGGTATTGCCCACCCGCATCTCCTCCGACCTGCACGGCACGATGGCCGGCATTCCGGTGAAGGCCACCACCACCGCCAGCAACCCGACCGGTCCCAAGCCGGCCACCGATGCAACGGAGGCTCGCGTGCCAACTGCGACGACGCAGGCCAGATGGCTGCCGATCCGGGACTGCCGCTCATGTGGCTGATCACGCTGCGCGACCTGCAATGGCGCCGTCGTCGATTCGGTTTCGGCGCGCTGGGCGCGGCCATGGTCTTCGCGGTCACCTTGCTGCTGTCCGGGCTGAGCGCGGGGCTGCACGGGGAGGCCAGCCGCAACATTCAGGCGGTCGGCGCCGACGCCTGGCTGGTACGCGCCGGGGTCAGCGGCCCGTTCAGCGCGCTGTCCGCGATGCCGGACACCGTGGTGGAACAGGTCGCGGCCGCCCCCGGCGTCCGCCGGGCCGACCCGTGGATCCTCGCCTTCGGCACCACCGATGGTGCCCGGCAAGTGGACGTCAACGTGGTCGGCTATCGCCCCGGCGGGCTCGGTCCGCCGGCGCCCTCGGCCGGGCGGCAGCCAACCCGTCCCGGTGAGGTGCTGGTGGACTCCGCCACTGGCTACAAGATCGGGGATCAGTTCACCATGAACGGGACCCCGCTGACCGTGGTCGGCAAGGTCAAGCACATGACCCTGCGCGGTGGGGTGGGCAATATCTACCTGAACCTGCGCGACGCCCAAGCGGTGTTGTTCAAGAGCAACCGCATCGTCACCGCGGTCATCACCCAGGGCGTGCCGAAAGACCCGGCGGCGCTCGGACTCGCCGCGCTCAGCCAGACCCAGGCGCGCGGGGACATCCTGCGGTTGTTCCAAAAGGCACTGCGCGGCATCGATCTGCTGCGCCTGATCCTGTGGGCGGTGGCGATCGCGGTGATCGGCACCGTGATCTACCTTTCGGTGCTGGAACGCATCCAGGACCTCGCGGTGCTCAAGGCCATCGGCATCGCCACGAACTCGTTGATGTTCAGTTTGGTGGTGCAGGCGGCGTTGATGTCGCTGCTGGCAGCCGGGGCCGCGATCGTGATGAGTTTCGCCGTCGCGCCGTCGTTCCCCATGCCGGTGTCGATGTCGGTGTCCTCGTGCGCCGCTTTGATCGGTTTCGCGTTCACCATCGGGTTGGTGTCCAGCATCGCCGGGTTACGCCGCGCCGTCGGCGTGGACCCGGCCACCGCGTTCGGGGGGGCGATCTGAGGTGGAAAAGCTCGAGATCCGCGACCTGGTCGTCGAGTTCTCCAGCGGGGACTACCTGGTTCGGCCGCTGGACAAGTTCAAGCTGGACGCCAAATCCGGCGAACTCGTGCTGCTGCTCGGGCCCAGCGGCTGCGGTAAGACCACGCTGCTGTCCTGCCTGGCGGGCATCCTCACCCCGACGTGGGGCAGCATCTCGTTGGACGGCAAGGACATCACCAAGCTCAACGCGGCGCAGCTCACCGACTACCGCCGGCACGGCGTGGGCCTGGTGTTCCAGGGGTTCAAACTGCTGCCCAGCCTGACGGCGCGGGAGAACGTCGAGGCGCCGCTGCGCCTGGCCGGGGTGAGTTCGGCCGCCTCGCGAGCCCGGGCGGAAGAGTTGCTCACCTCGTTCGATCTGGCCGAGCGCATGTCCAGCCGGCCCGGCAAGTTGTCCGGCGGACAGCAACAACGCGTGGCGATCGCCCGGGCGCTGGCCCACGACCCGCCGCTGCTGGTGGCCGATGAGCCGACCGCGGCCCTGGACTACATCCAGGTGGAGAACGTCGTGCGTACCCTGCGCGACCTGGCCAAGCCCGGCCGCATCGTGGTGGTCTCCACCCACGACCACCGGCTGGTGCCGCTGGCCGACAAGGTGATCAAGATGGGCACCGAGCCGGTGCTCGAGGGCGCGCAACCGGGGCCGGTGCGTCTGGCTGCGGGCGAGGAGCTGTTCGCCCAGGGCGATCGCGGCGAGTTGATCTACGTGGTCCAGCGCGGCGGTATCGACCTGTTCCGCCTCCTCGCCGAGGGCGGCGAGGAACTCATCCACACCAGCGGACCCGGCGAGTACTTCGGCGAACTCGCGCCGCTGTTCGGCTTCCCCCGGTCGGCCACCGCGCGCGCCGCCGGGAACACCGAGCTGATCGGCTACACGGCGCAACAGTTCCGCGAGATGGTCGGTCCCGAAGGCATCCGCAAGGCCATGGGCCGCGGCCGCGCCGAGCCCCAACCCGAGCCCGAGCACGAGCCGGCCGACGCCTGAGTCACTCCATCGGCCCTATCCCCTAGCGCCCGGCCGGCCCACGGTGAGGGTTAGCTCGACGCCGATCGGGCGGGGCCGATGGGACGGGACCGGATGTACACCAGCCGCAGCTTCGCCATGCACCGGTGGATCAACCGTGGGGCGCCGGTGCTCGGTGCGCTCGCGCTGGGCGCTCTGGTGGTCGGCGCCACCGCGACCGGTGCGCTGGGCTCCCATTCGGCAGACGCCGCAGCCAATGCCCCGGCCGCCCAGCAGCCCGCGGCGCAAGCACCGGCAGCGCAGCCCGCCGCGCAAGCACCCGTCGCGGCGCAGCCCGCCGCCGCAGCACCAGCGGTAGCACAGGCTGCCGCGCAGGCACCGGCGCTGATCCCGATCGCGCCCGCCCTGACCGTATCCGCTCCGAACGCCGCCACCGTCCCGGTCGTCCCCGTTGACCCAGCCGGGCAGCCCTGCGCCGTCACCCTGCCGCTGAGCCCCTGTGGGTTGCCCGACACGGCTGTGTCGAAGCAGGCCCCGCACGCCCACCACCACCGCCACGGTAAGTCCGGCCACCGAACCGCCGCGACCGTCGAGGGGCCCGCGGCTCGGCCCGCCGACCATTCCGCGGCGTCCCACTCCGCCCCGGCCGCGCCCACCCGACCCGAAGCGCCCGCGCACACCTCCGCACCGGTGGTGCGCCACGTCCCCGGATCCGTTCCCTCGGGGCATCCCACCGCGTCGACCCGCCCGGCCGCCTCGGCTCCCGCCACCTCGGCTCCCGCCACCTCGGCTCCGACCGCATCTGCCCCGGCCGCATCGGCGCAGCCGGCGGCGCCGATCTACCCCGCGGCCCCGGCCCACCCCACCGCCTCGGCTGCCCCGGCAACGCCGGCGGCCCCGGCCGGGCGGTCGGCCGGGCGGTCGGCCGGACCGAGCACCAAGGCCGGAGTCACGCACTCACCCAATGGGTCCACTCGCCCGGCCCGGGCGACGACCCCGCCGGCCACCGCCACCGGTAGCGGCTGCGGCGCCCTGGGTGATCAGTCCCGGTGCGGCGAGGGCAGCGCTCAGCCGGACGCGCCGCGACACTGACCCCGGCTCAGAACAGCGCGCCGGCCAACGCTCGGCGGGCCGTGGCGACCCGCGGGTCGTCGGAACCGGCCACCAGGAACAGGCTCAGCAGGTGCTCGCGGGCGACGTCCCGATCGGCGCCCGCGGTGATCCGCACGGTATCCACCAGTCGCTGGAACGCGTCCTCCACTACACCGTCGGCCGCGTCCAGGTCCGCGGCGAGACACTGCGCGGCCACGTCCAAAGGCCGATCGGCGGCGGCCTGACGTACCGTCACCGGATCGGCGGCGGACACCCGACGGAACAGCATCACCCGGGCCAGCCCCTGCTCGGCCTCGGGGTCCCCTGGCTGGCGCGCCAACGCCTCGGTGTAACCGAGCTCGGCGGCGTCCAGGTCCCCGCGCACCAACGCGTCGAACGCCTCCGGGTAGCGCAGCGATGGCTCCTCGCCGTCCTCGTCGTCCGCCGCGTCGGTGTCCCGCAGCGCCACTCGCCCGGAGATGCCGTTGGCGGTGGCCACCTTCAGCAGTTCTTCGATGACCTGACGCACCTGCGCCTCGGGCAGCGCGCCCTGGAACAACGGCATCGGGGACTGCCCCAGCACGGCCATCACGGTGGGCAGAGCCTGCACCTGGATCAGCTCGGCCAGCCGCTGGTTGGCCTCCACGTCCACCTTGGCCAGCACAAACCGGCCGCCGTACTCCAACGCCAACTTCTCCAGCACCGGGGAGAGTTGCTTGCACGGTTCGCACCAGTCGGCCCAGAAGTCCACCACCACCGGCACCTGCATCGAGGTGCCGATCACGAGGCTCTCGAAGGTGGCCTCGGTGACGTCGATGACGAACGGATTGGACCCGTCGGATTCGCCGCCGGCCGGGGCCGCGCCGCGGTGCTCAGCGTTCACGCCCAGCGCAGATCCCGTTGACCCGGCCGGAGACGTCGGGCCCGGACGCGTCGCCCGCGCCTTGAGCGCGGACAGGTCAACGGCACCGGCGGCGATGCGGGGAGTGGACGGCGGCTGCTGCGGCATGGACCCATCCTGCCTGGCCGGGCGGGCTCAGGAGTGGGCGGGCACCTGCTGCGTGCGCAACCAGCGCTCCACGAAGAACGGCGCGAACGGAATCACCGCGGCCACCAACACCTTCGCAATGACGTTATTCGGCCAGGACAGCGCCGTGCGCACCTGCCAGGCGGACAGCACGTAGAAGATGAAAAGCACGCCGTGGGTTGCCCCGGCAGGCGCGATCAACGAGTCGTTGCCCCCGATCTGCATGGGCACCGCGATACTGAGCAGCGCCAGATAGCTGATCGCCTCCAGCACCGAGAACACCCGCAACCGCCCGATCGGCGTCGACAGCACGGCAACCAATCCCTTCGCGAGCGGCGACCGTTGCCGCCGCTTCCATTCTCGCCGTCGGGGCGCAGGTCATTCCGCGGGGGGTGCGTTCCGTCCGCCGAATGCGTCGCCCAGACCCTCCAGGGCCTTGCCGAGTTCGCTGGGCACCACCCAGATCGTGTTGGCCTCCCCGCGCGCCAACTGCGGCAGGGTCTGCAGGTACTGGTAGCTCAACAGTTTCGGGTCCGCGTCGCCCTCGTGGATGGCGGCGAACACGATCTTGATGGCCTTGGCCTCGCCGTCGGCGCGCAGCACCGCGGCCTGTGCCTCACCCTCGGCGCGCAGGATCTGGGCCTGCCGCTCGCCCTCCGCGGTGAGGATCGCGGACTGCTTGAAGCCCTCGGCCTGCAGGATGGCGGCGCGCTTGTCCCGCTCGGCGCGCATCTGCTGCTCCATGGCGCCCTGGATCGTGGCCGGCGGGTCGATGGACTTGAGCTCGACCCGGTTCACCCGCAGTCCCCAACGCCCGGTGGCCTCGTCCAGCACAAGGCGCAGCGCGGCATTGATCCCGTCGCGGGAGGTGAGCGTCTGCTCCAGGGTCAAGCCACCGACCACGTTGCGCAGCGTGGTGACGGTCAGTTGCTCAACGCCCTGGATGAAGTCGGCGATCTCGTAGGTCGCCGCCTTGGCGTCGGTGACCTGGAAGTAGATGACGGTGTCGATGGACACCACCAGGTTGTCCTCGGTGATCACCGGCTGCGGGGGGAAGGAGACCACTTGCTCGCGTAGGTCGATCAGCGGCCGCAACCGGTCCACGAACGGGACCAGCAGCGTCAGGCCCGGATTCAGCGTGCGCGAATACCGGCCCAGCCGCTCCACGATCCCCGCCCTGGCCTGCGGCACGATGCGCACCGCCCGGTACAGCACCATGATCACGAACAGCACCACCACGCCGAGCGCGATCAACGCCGCCACCGTGTCCATGTCCGTGATGTCTCCTCTCCTGACGTGACGTCAGGTCAGCCGATGAGCGCGGTCGCGCCCTCGATCTCCAGCACCAGAACGTCGGCGCCGGACTCGAACACGCTGAAGCCGTCGTAGGCGCGCGCGGACCACACCTCACCGGCGAGCTTCACCTGTCCGCCGCGCCCGTCGACCCGGTCCAGCACCAACGCCTGCCGCCCCACCAGCGCGGCCGTGCCGGTGCGTGTTTGCGGCGTGCTCTGCAGGTGGCGCAGCGCCACCGGACGAACCACCAGGACGCCCGCCAACGCCACTACCAACGCAGCGCCGACCTGCACCCCGACGCCGGCTGCGGACACCACCGCGCCCGCCACCGCCCCGGCCGCGAGCATCGCGAAAATCAGGTCGACGGTGAGCATTTCGACGACGAGCAAGCCCGCCGTCGCGATCAGCCACCACACCCATGCGTGCACAACTACTCAGCTCACACCGTCGGCCCGCCGACGTCCAGTGCCGGCCAACAGCTGCTTTGCCGCGGATTCCGGGTCCAGCCTCCCATCGAGCACGGCGCCGGCCAGGTCGTCCAACGCCGCCTCACCGACCCGCTCGCGCAACGCGGCCAACGCGATCGCCTCGATCTCCACCGCGATGCGACGGCGCCGCCGGGCGGCCAACCCGCCGTGCTCGCGCAGCCAGGCGTGGTGGGCGTCCAACGCGTCGACCACCTCGGCCAGTCCCTCACCCCGCACCGCGCTGGCGGTGAGCACCGGCGGCTGCCAGCCGTCCGGCCGGCCCACCGAGGCCGCCAGCACGCCACGCAGTTCCGCGGCTGCGCGCGGCGCGCCGTCCTGGTCGGCCTTGTTCACCACGTACACATCGCCCACTTCGGCCAACCCCGCCTTGGCCGCCTGCACGGCGTCCCCGGCGCCGGGCGCGACCAGCACCACGGTGCTGTCCGCGAACCCGGTTACCTCGGTCTCCGATTGCCCGACGCCGACCGTCTCGATCAACACCACCGCGCAACTGGCCAGGTCCAGCACGCGCAGCGCGTGCGGCACCGAGCGCGCCAGTCCGCCCAGGTGCCCGCGTGCGGCCAACGACCGGATGAACACCTCCGGGTCGGTCTCGTGCTCGGTCATCCGCACCCGGTCACCGAGCAGTGCCCCGGAGGACAGCGGCGAGGACGGATCCACGGCGAGCACGCCCACCCGCACCCCGCGCCGGCGGTACTCCCCCACCAGCGCCGCGACGCTGGTGGATTTGCCGACGCCGGGCGGCCCGGTGAGGCCGACCACGTGCGCGGTGGGCGGGTGCGCGGCCAGGGCGGCGCGCACCTCGTGGGGCAACGCGCCGCCATCCTCGGCCAGGGAGATCGCCCGGGCCACCGCGCGCCGCTGCCCGGCGCGTACCCCGGCCAACAGCTCCGTTGCGTCCGCAGTGGCCGAACCCGCCGATTGGGTCAGGACCCGACCTTGAGGATCAGCGCGTCACCCTGACCGCCGCCGCCACACAGCGACGCGGCACCCACACCGCCACCCCGACGGCCCAGCTCCAGCGCCAGGTGCAGCACCAGGCGGGCGCCGGACATGCCGATCGGGTGCCCCAGGGCGATCGCACCGCCGTTGACGTTGACGATGTCGTCGCCCACGCCCAGCTCCCGCATCGACTGGATGCCGACCGCGGCGAACGCCTCGTTGATCTCGATCAGGTCCAGCTCGGAGACGGCCAGGCCCGCCTTGGCCACCGCGGCCTTGATGGCGTTGGCCGGCTGCGACTGCAGGGAGGAATCCGGGCCGGAGACCTGACCGTGCGCGCCGATCTCGGCGATCCAGGACAGCCCCAGGGACTGGGCCTTCTCCTTGCTCATCACCACCACCGCGGCGCCCCCGTCGGAGATCTGCGAGGCCGAACCGGCGGTGATCGTGCCGTTCTTGGCGAACGCGGCCGGCAGCTTGCCCAGCGACTCCGCGGTGGTGTCCCCGCGCACGCCCTCGTCCTCGGCGAACACGATCGCGTCACCTCGGCGCTGCGGGATCTCCATCGGGGCGATCTCCTGAGCCAGGATGCCGTTCTTCTGCGCGATCGCGGCCCGCTGGTGGGATTGCGCGGCGAAGGCGTCCTGCTCCTCGCGGGTCAGGCCCAGCGGGGTGTTGTGGTCCTCTGTCAGCCGACCCATCGCCACGTCGGTGAAGGCGTCCCACAGCCCGTCCCACTGCATCGCATCGACCAGCGTGGTGTCGCCGTACTTGAACCCCGAGCGCGACTTGGGCAGCAGGTGCGGGGCCTGGGTCATGGACTCCATGCCGCCGGCCACGATCGTGTCGAACTCACCGGCCCGGATCAGCTGGTCGGCCAACGCGATCGCGTTGAGCCCGGACAGGCAGACCTTGTTGATGGTCAGCGCGGGCACCGTCATCGGGATGCCGCCGGCCACCGCCGCCTGGCGGGCGGTGATCTGCCCGGCGCCGGCACCCAGCACCTGACCCATGATCACGTACTGCACGTCGCCGGGGGCGACGTTCGCGCGGGCCAGGGCGGCGCCGATGGCGTGCCCACCCAGTTGCGCGCCACTGAAGTCCTTGAGTGAGCCGAGCAACCGACCCATCGGGGTACGGGCTCCTGCCACGATCACTGAACCGGACATATGCGGCTCCTCCTACAGTCCCTCGCCGTGCGCTTCCCGCGCTTCTGTCACGATAGCCGGCGGGAGTCAGCACGTCGTTCCCGGCCGGGAGGAAGTAGATGATCAACCGCATCGACCACGTGGGATTCGCCGTGCGCGACCTGGACGCCGCGATCGCGTTCTACGAGCGGACCTTCGGGATGCACCTGGTGCACGAGGAGGTCAACGAGGAGCAGGGCGTGCGGGAGGCGATGCTCGCCGTGGGTGATTCCGGCTCGTGCATCCAGCTGCTCGCACCGCTGTCCGAGGACTCCACCATCGGTAAATTCCTGGCTCGCAACGGCGAGGGCATTCAGCAGGTGGCCTATGGCGTGGACGACATCGACGCGATCAGTACGCACCTGCGCGACGCGGGTGTGCGGCTGCTGTACGACGCCCCGAAGCGCGGTACCGCGAACTCGCGGATCAACTTCGTGCATCCCAAGGACGCGGGCGGGGTGCTGATCGAGCTGGTCGAGGCCGCGACCGACCCGACGCACTGACTCAGCTGCGCTCCCCGACCTGGGGGTCGACGTCGGCCGTCGGTGCCGGCTCCTTCTCCGCGCGGTGCGAGCGGATGCCGATCAGCACGACGGCCACCACGACCACGGCCACGACCAACCCGGCGCCCGCCTTTCCGGCGGTGTGCTCGACCCGCTGGTAGGAGTTGCCCGCCAGGTCGCCGACGGTCACGAAGGTGACCCCCCAGACCAGACCGCCCAGGGCGTTGAACGTCAAATACCTGCGGTAATCCATCCGCGACATGCCCGCCAGCGCCGGCATCACCGGCCGGAAGAACGCCACGAAGCGGCTCACGAAGACCGCGGTTCCGCCCCGTCGGGCCAGCAGCTCCATGGCCTTGGCGAGGTGGTGCTGATGTCTCCTCAGGAGCCGGACCTGCAACAGGCGCGGCCCGAACCGCCGACCCACCTCGAACCCCACACAGGCACCCAGGATGCCGGCGAGCACGACGATCCCCATCACGACCGACAGGTGGGCACCGCCGCGTGAGGCCTGCACTCCGCCCAGCACGGCTGCGGTCTCCCCCGGGACGAACCCGATGAACAGCGCGTACTCGGCGAACACCAGCAGGCCGACGATCAGGTACAACCAGCCCTGGTCGACGTTGAGGATGTGATCGACCGCGCCGCCCATGGCCCTCCGATTGTTGCGGCCGACAGCCCGTTACTGAGCGGTAGCGCGGCTGTTACGGTGTCGCCGTGCAGGAGATTCTCGACGCCATTCTGGCCGACGACGACGACGCGACGCGCGCGCTGGCCTCGGTGCCGGTGCCCGCCACCTACCGCGGTGTGACCGTGCACGCGGATGAGACCACCATGTTCGCCGGGCTGACCAGCCGGGATAAGGATCCGCGACGCAGTCTGCACCTGGAGGAGGTGCCCACCCCGGATCTGGGTCCGGGTGAGGCGTTGGTGGTGGTGATGGCATCGGCCATCAACTACAACAGCGTGTGGACCTCGATCTTCGAGCCGGTGCCCACCTTCGGGTTCCTGCAGCGCTACGGCCGCCTGTCCGAACTCACCAAGCGCCATGACCAGCCCTACCAGGTCATCGGCTCCGACCTGGCCGGTGTCGTGCTGCGCACCGGGCCCGGCGTGACCAAGTGGAAGACCGGGGACCGGGTGGTCGCGCATTGCCTGTCCGTGGAGCTGGAGGACGCGGCCGGCCACGACGACTCGATGATGGACCCGCAGCAACGCATCTGGGGCTTCGAGACCAACTTCGGCGGCCTGGCCGACGTCGCGTTGGTCAAGGCCAACCAGCTGATGCCCAAGCCCGAGCACCTCACCTGGGAAGAAGCCGCCTGCCCCGGCCTGGTCAACTCCACCGCCTACCGGCAGTTGGTCTCGCACAACGGCGCGAACATGAAGCAGGGCGACGTCGTGCTCATCTGGGGCGCCTCCGGCGGGCTGGGTTCCTACGCCACGCAGATGGCGCTGAATGGCGGCGCTATCCCCGTCTGCGTCGTGTCGTCGCCGGACAAGGCCGCCATCGTGCGCTCGATGGGCGCCGAGTTCGTCATCGACCGCGCCGCGGAGGGCTACAAGTTCTGGAAGGACGACCAGAACCAGGATGTGAAGGAGTGGCAGCGCCTCGGTGCGAAGATCCGCGACCTCACCGGCGGCGAGGACCCGGACATCGTCTACGAACACCCCGGCCGGGAGACCTTCGGCGCCAGCGTGTACGTCACCAAGCGCGGCGGCACGATCGTCACCTGTGCCTCCACTTCCGGCTTCATGCACCAATACGACAACCGCTACCTCTGGATGCATCTCAAGCGCATCGTCGGCTCGCACTTCGCCAACTACCGCGAGGCCTGGGAGGCCAACCGGCTGATCGACAAGGGCCTCATCCACCCCACCCTGTCCCGCGTCTACCCCCTGACGGAGACCGGACAGGCCACCCTCGACGTGCACCACAACCTGCACCAGGGCAAGGTCGGCGTGCTGTGCCTGGCCCCGAGCGAGGGTCTGGGCGTGCGCGACCACGAGAAGCGCGAGCAGCACATCACCGCGATCAACCGCTTCCGCAACGTCTGAACGGCCGAACTGACGACCGAGCAGCGTCAAATCGGGCACCGGACAGGTGGCTCCCGGGCATTGCCGGCCCAGTTGCCTGCGCACACGCAGATACCCCTGGCCAGGCTCGTTGCGCCGTTAGCGGAATGCCGTCGGTCGAAATGAACCCGACACGTAGACCTTGACCGCAAACGTACTTCGGCCGTAGGAAGCATTGCGGTCACGATCCGGGCGTCGCCCCCCGCCGACGGCGCCACGCCGGCTATGAAGTAAGCAGATAGGACGCGTGTTCGAGCACCGCTCTGCCACCATGGTGGTCTCGATCACTTAGACGGAACCACACCTGAACCGAGGACCAGTGTCGCGATGACGATGAACGAGACTCCCCCGGCATTCGACATCGTGCTGCGGGGCTACGAGCGCCGCCAGGTGGACGATCACCTGGCCACCCTCGTGAACGACCGCCTCGCCGCCGAACGTCGCGTGGCCGACCTGGAGCAGCAGTACAACCGCATGCGGCAGGAGTACGAGGCCGGGGCAGACGCCAACGAGCCCAGCTACTCCGCCCTCGGTGCACGGGTCGAGAAGATTCTGCGCCTGGCCGAGGAGGAGGCCCGCGACCTGCGCGCCGAGGCCGCCGCCGCCGGGGAGCAGACCCGTTCGCAGGCTTCCACCGACGTCGAGGCGATCCGGCGCAAGGGCGAGGAGGACGCCGCCGGCCGCAAGGCCTCGGCCGAGCACAACTGCAAGCAGATGCTCGAGCACGCGCACCACGAGAGCGAGCGCATCCGCGCCGAGGCCCAGGCGGAGGCCACCGCCAAGATGTCCGGTGCGGAGAAGGTGATCGAGGAGGCCCGCGCGAAGGCGGCCCAGATCGCCACCGAGGTCGAGTCGAAGCTGGCCAAGCGTCGGGAGCAGGCGGAGCGGGACATGTCGGGTCGTCAGGAGGTCGCGGAGAAGCGGCTGCTGGAGACCGGCGAGAAGGCCGACCAGATCCGCATGGAGGCGCAGAAGATGCGCGACGACGCGGAGGGCCGGGCCAAGCAGCTGCTCGAGGCCGCCCGTCGCGAGGCCGAGGACCTGGTCGCCGACGCGCGCGCCAAGGCCGAGCGGCAGCGCCTGGAGTCCGAGCGCGAGCTGGCCGCCCTGACGCACCGTCGGGACAGCATCAACGCCCAGCTGTCCAACGTCCGCGAGATGCTGGCCACCCTCACCGGTTCGGCCAGCGCCCTGGTCGAGGGCACCGCCCCGATGCCGGCGCAGTCCAGCCCGGCACCCACCATGCCGTCCCAGCCGCCCATGCAGAACGTGGACAACGGCACCTCCGGCCCGTAATCACCCGCACACCCTGCAGGGGCGACACCTCCACGGTGTCGCCCCTGTTGCGTTGCCGCCCCCAGCACGAGCCCGGCGCTGCCCGTCAGCGGCGGTTTCGCCCGCTTGGGGGGTGGCGGCGCAGGCGAGCGGCCCAGCAGGGGGTGTGCCAGTGGCGGCGGTCCTCGCCGTCGCTGTCCGCCCGCCAGGCCACCGTGTGCGGTGTGCCGACCGGGATCTCCTGCTCGCAGCCCGGACACCGGTAGGCCTTCACCACGGTGATGCCGGTCAGCCGGCGCACGTACCAGGACCCGTCCGGGTGCTCCTCGGGCACCGGGAGATCCGGCGCGGGCCCGGGGCGGGCGCCGGAGGTGCGGGGGTGGCGGCGCGGCATGCCTCGATTGTCACAGCCGGCGGTGTCATGGCCGGCCAGGAACTGCATTGGCCGGCGGTGTCATGGCCGGCCAGGAACTGCATTGGCCGGCGGTGTCATGGCCGGCCAGGAACTGCATTGGCCGGCACTGGTCACAGAACGATCACGCCGCGAACGTGGCGTGCCCCGCCACCGTCCTCGCATCAGCAAGCAAGCCACGCAAACCTGAGGAGTCCACATGAAGCGCAACGTCCGCCGGGTGCTGGTGCCCACCAGCGCGGCCGCCGTCGTCGGGGTGATCGTGACCACGCTGATCGTCGGCAACGGCTCGGGTCCGGTGCGCGCCGTCGACGGCGACGCGTCGGCCCCCAACACCGTCTCGGTCTCCGGCCTTGGTCGGGTCACCGGGACGCCGGACGTGCTGCGGCTGGCCATGGGCGTGCAGCGCACCGGTTCGGACGTGAACAACGCGCTGAACCTGGCCAACGGCGACATCAAGCGGATCACCGACGCGCTGCACAAGCACGGCGTGGCCGAGAAGGACATCCAGACCTCGGACCTGTCCATCAACCCGCACTGGGACAAGAACCGGATCAACGGCTACGACGTGGCCGAGTCGCTGACCGCGCAACTGCGCAAGCTCTCCGACGCGGGCGCGGCCATTTCCGACGCCGCGGCGGCCGGTGGCAATGCCACCCGCATCGACTCGGTGTCCTTCGACATCGAGGACAACCAGCAACTGGTCGACCAGGCCCGCACCGCGGCGTTCGCCGACGCGAAGGCCAAGGCCGAGCAGTACGCGAAGCTGGCCGGACGCAGCCTGGGCCGGGTCAGCCAGGTCAGCGAGAGCACCGACACCGAGCCGCGCCCGGTCCCCTACGCCGCGATGGACGCCGCCGGTGCGGCCGAAAAGTCCGCGGTGCCGATCAGCGCCGGCAGCCAGCAGGTGAGCGTGACCACCTCGGTGGTGTGGGAGCTGAACTAGGAATCCGCGCCGGCTATCGGGGTTGAGAGACGTGCCCTAACCGCAGCCACAGCCGCCGCCGCAGCACCCGCCGCCCGCCGGTGCTGCGACGGCGCGGGCCGGGGCTGACCCGGTGCGCGTCCCGGTCACCGAGACCGTGGACAACAGCTTGACGGTGTCCTCGTGCCCGTACGGGCAGGCCGCCGAGTCGGCCGAATTGGCCATCGGCCGGTTCACCTCGAAGGTGTGTTCGCACTCACGGCAGCGGTACTCATATCGGGGCACCCATCCAGCTTAGCCGGCGCGGGACAGTTCCGCCCCGATCGCGGCCACCCGCCAGATGCCGACAGCCATGCCCGCAGCGCCCAACAGCACCACGAACGCGCGCGGGCCGGCCAGGTCGAACCGCTCGCCGAGCACGGCCGCGCCGACGACCACCGCCACCACCGATTCGCTGAGCATGATCGCGGTCATCGGGGCGGCCAACGAACCACGCTGGAAGGCGCTCTGGTTGAGCACCATGGCCAGGATGCATACCGCCACGTACGCGTAGATCGGCCACTCGCCGAGCCGCTGCGCCACCCCACGACCGTTGCTCGCCGTGGTCACCTTGAGCAGCACCGCGGACAACCCGAACAACGTCCCCGTGGCCGTGCCCAGCAGGGCCGCGGCGACCGGGGAGGACAACCGCAGCTGCTCGGCCAGCAGGACGGCTCCGATGGAGGCCGCACCGATCGCGGCGAACACCGCAGGCCACGCCCAATCCGGGTGCCCAGCGCCGGTCTGTGTCGGGGTACCGGCCATCAGAAACGCGGCCAGCCCGACGGCGGCCAATAACACCGCGCGGACCTCGGCACCGATCGCCATTCGACCCGCCAACCGCGCTTCCATCGGCAGCGCCAGCACGGTGGCACTGACCACCAACGGCACCACGGTGGCCAGCGGCCCGTGCCGCAGGGCAACGGCCTGCAGCATCAATCCGACCACCGCTGCGCCCCGGCCCAACAGCCAGAGCGGACGACGCAGCAGACCCAACAGCAGCCGGGGATCACCGGCCACCCGGTGCCGCTCCCGCCCGGCGGCCTGGTGCTGCCACACCCAGCTGGCCGCAAAGCAGGCACCGGACGCCAACGCGAGGAATGCAGCGATCACGACGTTTTGCCGTCCGCTTGCGAAGCTCGGCGCGCCGTAGTGTTAAGGCGCTGTTCGTCCATCGCTACAGTCTGCCCCGCGAGGACTACCCATCTGCCGATTGGGGGGCGTGTTGGCGGGACCAGGAGCGCATTGTTTCGGGGACGAAGAGCGCAAAGAGGTCATGGAAGTCCTGGAGAGCGGACACCTCTCCCGGTACGGCTCTCTCGACGACCTGAGCTTCGGACACAAGGTCTACTCCCTGGAGCAAGAGTTCGCAGCGCTGTGCGGCTCCCGGCACGCGGTTGCCACAAGCTCGGGGACGGGGTCGATCCTGATCTCCCTGCTCGCTCTGGGTATCGGTCCCGGCGACGAGGTACTTGTGCCGGGCTTCACCTACGTCGCCTCCATCGGCGCGATCGTGCACGCCCGCGCCACGCCGGTGCTCGTCGAGGTCGATGAGTCGCTGACCATGGACCCGGCCGACGTCCGGGCGAAAATCACCGAGCGCACCAGAGCGATCATGCCGGTGCACATGCTCGGCAACCCCTGCGACATGACGGCACTGCGTCAGATTGCCGACCAGTACGGCCTTTCCCTCGTCGAGGACTGCGCCCAGGCCGGTGGCGCGACCTTCCGGGGCAAGCGGGTCGGCACGTTCGGTGAGTACGGCGCGTTCTCGCTGAACCGCTACAAGATGATGGCGGCCGGCGACGGCGGCATCATCGTCACCGACGACCAGGACCTCTACGAGCGGGCGTTCGCGCTGCACGATCAGGGGCACACCCCGTTGCGCGACGGCATGAAGGAGGCCGGGCCGCGCAGCCTGATCGGGCTCAACTTCAAGATGAACGAACTCACCGGCGCGGTGGCACTGGCGCAGACGCGCAAGCTGGACTGGATGCTGGAGACGCTGCGCGAGAAGAAGGCCCAGCTCAAGGCCCAGTTGCCGGTCGTGGACGGGATGCGCTTTCGCACCATCAACGACCTCGAGGGCGAGTGCGCCACGCTGCTCACGGTCCTGTTCGACACCCGCGAACAGGCCGAGCGGGTCGCCGGCAACATCGGCGGACGCACTGTGGGATCCTCGGGCTGGCACATCTACCACCGGATGGACCAGATCGTGGAACACAAGACGCCCGGCGCGGACTGGTCGCAGCCCGCGCGCCACCGCAATGCCGGTGACCTGCCGCGCACCGACGACATCCTGTCGCGCGCCGTGAATCTGTCCGTGGGCGTCGTGGACAGCGGCATCGGGGCCGGCTTCGGCA
Source organism: Sporichthyaceae bacterium (assembly GCA_036493475.1). Lineage (NCBI taxonomy): Bacteria > Bacillati > Actinomycetota > Actinomycetes > Sporichthyales > Sporichthyaceae > Sporichthyaceae bacterium. The sequence goes on from DASXPS010000056.1 coordinate 74,129, forward strand.
TCAATTTCGGCTCCACCAGCGCCGAGATCGCCGAGGTGGCCGGGCGCTTCGCCGAGGCGGTCCGGACGGCATGAGTCCTCTCGGCGAACGGGTCCGACTCGGCGTCATCGGATTCGGCAAGCTCGGCTCGATCCACGCCGCCAACGTGGCCACCACGCGGGGCGCGGAACTGGTCGCGGTGTGCGATCCGAACCCGGTCGCGCTGGCCCGCGCGGTGGACCGGCACGGCGTGATCGCGGTCCCGGATCTGGACGATTTCCTGGCCCTGCCGCTGGACGGTGTGGTCATCGCCTCGAACACCCCGCTGCACGCCGAGCACATCCGCGCCGCGGCGCTGGCCGGTAAGGCGATCTTCAGCGAGAAGCCGGTGGGCCTGAGCCTGCCGGGCACCGACGATGTGCTGCAGCAGGTGGTCGATGCCGGCGTGCCGTTCCAGATCGGCTTCCAGCGTCGCTGGGACGAGCGCTACCAGCAGGCCAAGGCGGTCATCGACTCCGGGGAGATCGGCGACCCCGTGCTGTTCAAGTGCCACGGCCGCGACCCGGACGCCTCCGACCCCGCCAACTGGGGCCTGGACCGCAACGGCGGGCTGTTCCTGAACTGCGCCATCCACGACTACGACGCGGCACGCTTTCTGATGGGCCGTGAGGTCGAGCGGCTGTGCGCCACCGGCGCCGCGCTGGTGCACAAGGGTCTGGGCGACCTCGGCGACGCGGACACCTGCGCGACCTCGCTGTTCTTCGGCGGCGACGCCATGGCGTTGACCGAGTGGAGTCGCTACGCCTGCTACGGCTACGACATCGCGATGGAGGTGGTGGGTACCCGGGGCATCGTGCAGTTCGGCCAGCAACGCGACTGGATGGTTATCATCCGCCGCTCCGCCTCGGACGTGGGTTCGGTGTTCGACGTGTTCGGCGACGCCTACCGCCGTTCCATGGAGGGCTTCGTCGACGCCATCGTCACCGGTCTACCCACCCGGCCCGGCGTGCAGGACGCCCGCATCGCGCTGCATCTGGCGCTGACGGCGCGTCAGTCCTTCGAGCTGGGTGGGAATACCCTCGACGTCGCGGCGTTGGCCCCGCTGCAGGCGACGGCCGGCAGCGAGACCAACGCGAACCGCTGGACGCGTCAGCTCTTGGCGTAGTCGCGGAAGCCACGGCTGGTCTTGCGGCCGAGGTAGCCCGCGGTGACCAGGTGCTCGAGCAGCGGCGCCGGGGCATAGCCGGATTCCCGGAACTCCGTGTACAGGGTGCGCTCGATGGCCAGCGACACGTCCAGGCCCACCACGTCGAGCAATTCAAACGGGCCCATCGGCAGTCGGCAACCGGCCTTCATGGCCAGGTCGATGTCGTCCGCGGTGGCGTAGTGCGCCTCGAGCATCTTCACCGCGTCGTTGAGGTAGGGGAACAGCAGCGCGTTGACGATGAACCCGGCGCGGTCCCCGCAGGACACCGCAACCTTGCCCAGCGACTTGCACAACGCCCGGGTGGTCTCGACGACGTCCGGCGCGGTGGCGACCGTGTGCACCACCTCGACCAGCTTCATGACGGTGGCCGGGTTGAAGAAGTGCATGCCGATCACGTCCGCACCACGGTTGGTCACCGCGGCCAGTTCGATCACCGGCAGGCTGGAGGTAGTGGTGGCCAGGATCGCGCCCGGTCGACAGATCTCGTCGAGGTTGGCGAACAGTGCGGTCTTCACCGCGAGGTCCTCGACGACGGCCTCCACCACCAGGTCCACGCTCGCCAGGTCATCCAACGCGGTGGTGCCGCGCACCCGACCCAGGGCGGCGTCGCGGGCCTCCTCGGTCAGCCGACCGCGCTGCACGGACTTCTCCAGCGAACGGGACAGCGCGGAGTTCACCGAGGCGACCCGCTCGTCGCTGCGGGCCACGAACACCACGTCGTGGCCGGCCTTGGCGAACACCTCGATGATGCCGGTCGCCATGGTGCCGGTGCCGATCACACCGACCTGCTGCACGTCGCGGCGCAACTGGGCCTGCTCGGACTGATTCGGCGTCAGACCGTCGGCCACCACGGTGGAGGAGCCCGGTTCGGCGTAGGTGTAGAAGCCGCGGCCGGACTTGCGACCGAGCAACCCGGCGGTGACCATCTGCTTGAGCAGCGGTGCCGGCGCGTGCACCCGACGCCGCCCCTGGCGGTACATCGAGGACAGGATCTCGTAGGTGATGTCCAGGCCGATCAGGTCGATCAACGCGAGCGGGCCCTGCGGGTAGCCGCAGCCGTACTTCATCGCCGCGTCCAGGTCCTCCCGCGACGCGTAGTGCTCCTCGAACATGGTCACCGCGTGGTTCAGGTACCCGAGCAGCAGCGCGTTGGTGATGAACCCGCCCTGGTCCCCGCACACCACCGGGGTCAAACCGAGCTTCTCGACGAATGCCCGCACCGAATCGATCACGTCGGCATCGGTGACCAGCGTGCGCACCACCTCGACGAAACCGATGACCGGCGCCGGGATGAAGAAGTGCAGCCCCACCATGCGGCGCGGGTTGGCCGAGGCCACGGACAGCTCGGTGACCGACAGTGAAGAGGTGTTGGTGGCCAGGATCGCGTCCGGCCGCGCGATCTCGTCCAGCTTGGCGAACACCGCACGCTTGACGTCGGCGTCCTCGGTGACCGCCTCGACGATCAGGTCCAGGTCGGCCAGCGCGGCCGGGTCGTGGCCCAGGCTGATGCGATCCAGCAACGCGGTGCGGTCCTCCGCGGTGAGCTTGCCGCCCTCCACCGCGCGCGCGGTGGACGCCTCCAACAGCGCCCGGGCCCGGGCCACGCCGGCCTCGTCGATCTCGACGCCGATGACCGTCAGACCGTTGCGGGCGAACACCTCGGCGATGCCCGAGCCCATCACGCCGACCCCGATGACCCCGACCTGCTTGAACTCCATCGTTCTCCTGCCTCCAAGTCCCCATCGGACTGCCGAGGACCAACGTAGCCGCCTCGGTTGCCGCGGTCGCCGGTAGGTTTGTGCCGTGCGTGTGGTGATCGCCCGGTGCGAGGTGAACTACGTCGGGCGGCTCACCGCACATTTGCCGGAGGCCACCCGCTTGCTGCTGGTGAAGGCCGACGGCTCGGTGCTGGTGCACTCCGATGGCGGCTCCTACAAACCGCTGAACTGGATGTCCCCGCCGTGCTCACGCACCGAGACGGACACCGGTTGGTTGGTCACGAACAAGGCCGGTGAGCAGCTGCAGATCACCCTGTACGAGGTACTGCACGACTCCAGCCACGACCTGGGCATCGACCCCGGCCTGGTCAAGGACGGCGTCGAGGCGCACCTGCAGGTCCTGCTCGCCGAGCAGGCCGAGGTCCTCGGCCCGGGGTGGCGCTTGATCCGCCGGGAATACCCGACGTCCATCGGCCCGGTCGATCTGCTCTGCCGCGACGCCACCGGCGGCACAGTGGCCGTCGAGATCAAGCGGCGCGGCGAGATCGACGGCGTGGAGCAGCTGACCCGTTATCTGGACCTGCTCAACCGCGACCCCCTGTTGGCCCCGGTCAGCGGCGTGTTCGCCGCCCAGGAGATCAAGCCTCAGGCCCGTGTCCTGGCCACCGACCGCGGCATCCGCTGCATCACGCTGGATTACGATGCCCTGCGCGGCGTCGACAAACCCGAGGACCGCCTTTTCTGAGCCGTTCCTCCCACCGCTTGTCACCGCCCGCCATTAGCGTCTGAGGCATGTCCGTCGACCCCGGTTTCGCCTGCGACCGGGACAGCTTGCGCGCCGGGGTGGGCACCGCGACGTTCCTGCGCGGGGTGGCCTACGCGGACAACGGCGCCGTGCAGCACGTGGCCTGGCGAGAGGCCGTCCGGACGCTGGTCGGGTCGGTGATCGGCAGCCGGGGCGAGAAGTACCTGACCACCGTGCGCTTCGACGACTCCGCGCCGGCCCGGTTCCGCCGCGGGGAATGCACCTGCCCGATGCGCCACGACTGCAAGCACGCGGTTGCCCTGGCCCTGGTCGCCTCCCGGCAGGCGGCCGCGACCCCGCCGCCGGCGCCCACGCCGGCCACCTGGGAGACGCCCTGGGAGTCCCTGCTCGGCGCGACGCCGGGTGAGGCGACCCCGCCCGCCCGGCACACCCTGGCCATCGAGCTGGCCCTGACCCGGACACCGACCAACCGCTGGGACGGCACCCGGCTGGCCGGCAGCCTCGAGCTGTCCGCTCGCCTGGCGCGCAACGGCCGCAGGGGCTGGATCGCCGGCGGGTTGGCCTGGGGCAGGCTCTCCGGCCTGCAGTTCTCCGCCGACTACGACCCCGAGCAGGTCCGGGTGCTGGCCGACCTGCACGCCCTCTACCGGGCCCGCACGGGCAGCGGGTGGAACGGCTACGCCAACTACGGCGAGGACCGCACCATCGAGCTGTCCGCGATCACCTCCAACGCGCTGTTCCCGCTGCTGGCCGCCGGCCTCGCCGCCGGGATCCGCCTGGTGCACACCACGCCCGACCTGGGTGACCTGCCGCCGATCGTCGCCGCCGAACTGTGCCTGGACGTCACCGGTGCCGACGGCGCGGGCACAGATCTGCGCGCCGCTCCGGTGCTGCGGATCGACGGCAGCACCGCCGCGGTGGTGCCGGTCGCCTTCATCGGCAACGGGATCGGCGCGGTGGTCGTGCCCGCCGCCGAGCCGGACTTCACCGGCAACCCGGCAACCTGGCCGCTGCGGCTGGTCTCGCTGTCCGCCCCGACTCCGCCGACGATCCTGCGGATGGCGTTGGAGCAGCGCAGTCTGCCGGTACCCGAGCAGCACCACGACCGCTTCCGCGACGAGTACTACCCACGGCTGCGCCTGCTCGCCCCGGTGATCTCCAGCGACGGTTCGTTTCACCCCCCGCAGGTCTCCGCGCCCGTATTGGTGCTGCAGGCCACCTACGGCGATGAGCACGCGCTGGCGCTGCGCTGGGGGTGGGACTACAACGTCAGCGGCACCCAACGTCGGCTGCCGGTGGGCGGCGAGGAGGGCGCCGGGTACCGGGACCGCACAGCCGAGGCGGTGCTCCGCGAGAGTCTCGGGCGGGGGTTCACCGAGTTCGGGCTCAGCGACGCTGCGCAGGGCGTGGCGTCGTGCACCGGCCTGGACACCATGCGGTTCACCACCGAGTTCCTCCCGCTGCTGCGGGATCGCATGGACATCCGGCTGGAGATCCTCGGCACGCCTGCCGATTACCGCGAGGCCGACGACGCGGTGCGCATCGGCGTCTCCACCACGGCCGTGCGTGGCGACGGCGACTGGTTCGACCTCGGCATCTCGGTGACGGTCGACGGCGAGACCGTGCCGTTCCTCGACCTGTTCGTCGCGCTGGCCAAGGGCCGCTCGCAGCTGCTGTTGCCCGGCGGGGCGTACTTCTCATTGGACAAGCCGCAACTGCTCGCGCTGCGCCGGCTCATCGAGGAGGCCCGCGCCTTGAGCGACGCCCCGGAGGGGCCACTGCGAATCAGCAGGTACCAGACCTCGGTATGGGAGGAACTGGTCGGCCTGGGCGTGGTGGACCGACAGGCCGTCGCCTGGAAGTCCCACGTCGCGGCGCTGCGCCGGTTGGAGAAAGTCGGCGGGGCGCCGCTGCCGCCGGGCGTGCACGCCGAACTGAGGCCCTATCAGCTCGAGGGCTTCGAGTGGCTGGCGTTCCTGTGGGAACACCGCCTGGGCGGAATCCTGGCCGACGACATGGGGCTGGGCAAGACGCTGCAGTCCCTGGCCCTGATCGCGCACGCCCGCGACACGCAGCCGGACGCCCCGCCGTTCCTGATCGTCGCGCCGACCTCGGTGGTATCCAACTGGGCGACCGAGTCCGCCCGGTTCACCCCGGGCCTGCGGGTGCACACCGTGTCCGGGACCGCACGGCGCACCACGCGCGAGGGCGGCACCCACATCGCCGAACTCGCCGCCGGCGCGGACGCCGTGGTCACCTCCTACGCCCTGCTGCGCATCGATGCCGAGTCCTATCAGGCCCACGAGTGGGCGGGCCTGCTGCTGGACGAGGCGCAGTTCGTGAAGAACCGCAACGCCAAGGTGCACCGGGCGGCCCGGCAGCTCCGCGCGCCGTTCAAGCTCGCGATCACCGGCACCCCGCTGGAGAACTCGGTGCTGGAACTGTGGTCGCTGCTCTCGATCACCGCGCCGGGCCTGTTCCCCGACCCCGGCGCGTTCAAGGAGTTCTACGCCACCCCGATCGAACGCAACGGTGACACCGAACTCCTGGCCCAGTTGCGTCGCCGGATCCGCCCGTTGCTCAAGCGCCGGACCAAGGAGCAGGTCGCGCCGGAGCTACCGGCCAAGCAGGAACAACGGCTCGAGCTCGAACTCGATCCGCGCCATCGCAAGATCTACGACGTCGCGTTGGCCCGGGAGCGCCAGAAGGTGCTCAAGCTGCTCGACAACCTCGACGGCAACCGGTTCATGATCCTGCGCTCGATCACCCTGTTGCGCCAACTGAGCCTGCACCCGGGGCTGGCCTCCGACGAGCACCGCGACGTGCCCAACGTCAAGATCGACGAACTCCTCGCGCATCTCGACGCCGTCGCCGGGACCGGGCACCGCACGCTGGTGTTCAGCCAGTTCACCGGGCTGCTGGACCTGATCGAGGCGCGGCTGGCCGCGGCCGGCATCGAGCACTGCCGACTGGACGGCAGCACCACGCGCCGGGCGGAGGTAATCACCCGGTTCAAGGAGGGCACCGTCCCGGTGTTCCTGATCAGCCTCAAGGCCGGCGGGTTCGGGCTGAACCTCACCGAGGCCGACTACTGCTTCCTGATGGACCCCTGGTGGAACCCGGCCGCCGAGGCCCAGGCCGTCGACCGCACCCACCGCATCGGTCAGACCCGCACCGTGCACGTGTACCGGCTGATCGCGCACGACACCATTGAGGCGCGGGTCATGGCGCTGCAGGCCCGCAAGTCCGAGCTGTTCGCGAGCGTGCTGGACACCGGCGACGGCTTCGGCGGGCGGTTCGACGCCGAGGACATCCGCGGCCTGTTCGCCTGATGCCGCGGCGCCGATCGCCGCTGCGCTCATTCATGAGCGCAGCGAGTTCTCTCATACGCCAGTCGTCAGTTTGGGGCCGTTTTCGGGGCTCAGAATGACGCCTCGCGTATGACAGTGCTCGCTCAGATCATGAATGAGCGAGTGGCACCAATCCGTTTGCGGCGCGGATGACGTCCACGATGCGCACCATGATCTCGGTCAGCCCGTAGTCCTTCGGGGTGAACACCGCGGCCACGCCGGCCCGGGTCAGCGCCCGCGCGTCAGCGTCCGGAATGATCCCGCCGACGATCACCGGCAGGTCCCCGGCGCCGGCCTCGCGCAGGCCGGCGAGCACCGCCGGGATCAGCTCCATGTGCGATCCGGAAAGGATCGACAGGCCCACGCAGTGCACGTCCTCGGCGACCGCCGCGGCCACGATCTGCTCCGGGGTGAGCCGGATGCCCTGGTAGACGACCTCGAAGCCGACGTCGCGGGCGCGCACCGCCACCTGCTCGGCGCCGTTGGAGTGCCCGTCCAGGCCCGGCTTGCCGACCAGCAGGCGCAACCGACGGCCCAGTTCCTCACCGGTCCGCGCGACCGCGGCCCGGGCGGCGGCGATGCCCTCGCCGTCGGGGGCGCCGCTCACGCCCGACACCCCGGTCGGGGCGCGGTACTCGCCGAACACCTCGCGCAGCGCACCGGACCACTCCCCGGTCGTGACGCCGGCCCGTACGCAGGCCAGCGTGGCCACCATCAGGTTCTCCCCCGTCTTCGCGGCCGCGGCCAAGGCGTCCAGTGAGGCCACCACGGCGTCGTTGTCCCGCTCGGCCCGCCAGGCCTGCACGTTCGCGATCGCGGCGGCTTCCGCCTCGGGGTCGGCGGTCTGGATGGCCGCGTCCAGGTCGGCCAGCAGCGGGTTGGGCTCGGACTCGGTGAACGCGTTGACGCCCACCACCACGTCCTCACCGGACTCCAGCCGGGCGCGCCGAGCCGCGTGCGAGGCCACCAGGGCGGCCTTCATGTAGCCGGACTCCACCGCGGCCACCGCGCCGCCCAGTTCCGCGATGCGGTCCATCTCGGCCCGGGCGTCGGCCACCAACTGGGCGACCTTCGCCTCCACCACCACCGAGCCGGTGAACAGGTCGTCGTAGTCCAACAGGTCCGACTCGTGCACCAACACCTGCTGGATGCGCAGCGACCACTGCTGGTCCCAGGGCCGCGGCAGGCCCAACGCCTCGTTCCAGGTGGGCAGCTGGACGGCCCGCGCCCGGGCGTCCTTGGACAGCGTGACGCCGAGCATCTCCAGCACGATGCGCTGGATGTTGTTCTCCGGCTGCGCCTCGGTCAGGCCGAGCGAGTTCACCTGCACGCCGTAGCGGAACCGCCGCGCCTTGGCGTCGGTGACCCCGTAGCGGTTCAGGCACAGCTCGTCCCACAGCGCGACGAACGCGCGCATCTTGCACATCTCCTCGACGAAGCGCACGCCGGAGTTCACGAAGAACGAAATGCGGGCGACGACCTCGCCGAAATCTTCGACCGCCACCTGCCCGGAGTCGCGCACCGCGTCCAGCACCGCGACCGCGGTGGACATCGCGAAGGCCAACTCCTGCACGGGGGTGGCCCCCGCCTCCTGCAGGTGGTAGCTGCAGATGTTGATCGGGTTCCACTTCGGCACGTTGGCCACGGTGTAGGCGATGGTGTCCACGGTCAGCCGCATGGACGCGGCCGGCGGGAACACGTAGGTGCCGCGGGACAGATACTCCTTGAGAATGTCGTTCTGCGTGGTCCCGGCCAGCTGGCGCAACACCTCGACGCGGTCCTGGCCCGCCGCCTCGGCCTGCTCCTCGGCGACCACCTGATACATCGCCAGCAACCACATCGCGGTGGCGTTGATGGTCATCGAGGTGTTCATGGTGTCCAGCGGGATGCCGTCGAACAGTCGACGCATCTCCCCCAGGTGCGCCACCGGCACACCGACCTTGCCGACCTCGCCCCGGGCCAGCACGTGGTCCGGGTCATAGCCGGTCTGGGTGGGCAGGTCGAAGGCGACCGACAACCCGGTCTGACCCTTGGCCAGGTTGCGTCGGTACAGCGCGTTCGAACCACTGGCCGAGGAGTGACCGGCATAGGTACGGATCAACCAGGGTTTGTCGCGGTGCGGCATCGTCGACCTCCCACTCCATGGTACGCATGGGCGGTGGGGCACGACTCCGGCCACGTCTCCTGGGCGCCGTTTCTCGCATTTGCCGTGGTCGGGGTGCTGATCATGGTGCTGCGCTGGGCGTATTCAGCTCGACGGGACAGCCTGTTGTCCACCCCGGTGCACCGCGGCCGGGACAACGACTACGGACTGCTTGTCCCCGTCGCGGCGCCGCAGAGTGAACTGGGTGGCGTGCGGGCCCGGCAGCGCCTCGAGGCGGCCGGCATCAAGGCCACGCTGACCCGCACCGAATCCGGCCTTCGCCTGCTGGTGTTCCCCGACGACGCCGACGCCGCGCGCCGGATCCTCAACGAAGGAGCAAGCTGACGGGGTCTCAGCCCTCAAAGACATCGGGATCCGGTTCCCGGACCATCACCGCACCCAGTGCGCACATCTTCTCCACGAACCCGGCGTAGCCGCGGTCGATGTGGTGCACGTCGGTGATGATGGTCTCCCCGTCGGCAACCAGGCCGGCCAGCACCAGACCGGCGCCGGCCCGGATGTCGTGCGCCCGCACCGGGGCACCGGACAGCTGCTCCCGTCCGCGCACCACCGCGTGGTGCCCCTCGGTCTTGATCTCCGCGCCGAGCCGAACCATCTCGTCGATGAACATGAACCGCGCCTCGAACACGTTCTCGGTGACCATCGCGGCACCCGCCGCGATGGTGTTCAGCGCGATGTACGCGGGCTGCAGGTCGGTCGGGAAGCCCGGGTAGGGCAGCGTCATGATGTCGACGGCCTCCGGCCGCCGCTCCATGGACACCCGGAACCCGTCGGTCAGCAATTCCACGTCGGCCCCGGCGGTGACCAGCTTGTCCAGCGGCAGCTCGAGGTGGTGCGGGTTGGCGTTGCGGACAATCACGTCGCCCCGGGTCATCGCGGCGGCCACCGCCCAGGTGCCGGCCACGATCCGATCGGCCACCGTGCGGTGCTCGGTCGGGCTCAGCGAGCTGACCCCCTCCACCTCGATCGTGGAGGATCCCGCGCCGACCACCTTGGCGCCCATCGCGCACAACATGTCGGCGAGGTCGACGATCTCCGGTTCGCGCGCGGCGTTGTCGATCACCGTGGCGCCGTGCGCGAGCACCGCGGCCATCAGCACGTTCTCCGTCGCGCCGACGCTGGGGAAGTCCAGCCACACCGCCGCGCCGCGCAGCCCGTCCGGCGCGCCGGTGAGGATGTAGCCGTGCTCGAACTCGGTGGTCGCGCCGAGCTTGGCCAGCCCGGCAATGTGCATGTCCAGCGCCCGGGAGCCGATGTTGTCCCCGCCCGGCAGCGCCACCTTGGCCTGCCCGCAGCGGGCCACCAGGGGGCCCAGCACGCAGATCGAGGCCCGCAGCCGGCGCACCAACTCGTATGGCGCCTCGTGCTCCAACGTCTCGGGCACGTCGATCACCACCGTGCCCGCGCCCACCTCGACCTCGCACCCCAGACGACGCAGCACCGCGGCCATGTACTCGATGTCCAGGATGTCCGGCACCGCGGTCAGGGTGCTCCGACCTGGCGCCAACAGCGCCGCCGCCATCAGCTTGAGCACGCTGTTCTTGGCCCCGTCGACGGTCACCTCACCGCGAAGGCGCGTCCCGCCCTGTACCCGGAACCTGTCCACCGCCCGATGTTATTGCCCCCGGCAGGCCTCAGGTGGCGGGCCGCGCGTATACGCCGAACGGCTCGAAGTCGTAGACCGTCCTGTTGATCTGCAAGTCGTCGACCGCGCCGGCGAAGGCGTGGTCCCGGCCCTTGCCGACGCCGATCGTGTAGACGGTCCCGTTGAGGACTTTGCTCTTCGCGGTTTGGAACGTGCACGGTGTCGTTAGGTTGCACCCCGAGTCCGTACCGAACTGTTGGGTGAAGAACCACAAACCGTCCGTCGCGGTGAAGTGCGTGAACTTTCCGGCCTGGCTCGCAGCTCCGGTGGGCAGGAACCCCATTGTGGTGTACGTGTAGGTGGCGCTCGTCGGTCCGTCGGGATCGATCTCGATCTTGATCCCCGGAAGATTCCCTACCCCGCCGTTCGCGGGGGCCTGATTCTCACCGACTGTGTAGACGTCGAAGGCGAGTTGGGTCAGATCGGCGACCCGATCTCCCACGAAGTCGACCCCGTTGCCGAAGTCGACCTGGTCCGTGACGGACGAGGTCTGGATGTGCAGACTGCCGATGCCGGACGGCGGCGTCACGTGGCCGAGAGCGGACTCATAGGGTCCGGAGCGCAGCGCCGCGTACCCAGCCCCGATGACGTTGCGGTCGAGCAGGCCCCAGCGCGCGCCGACAAAGGTGGCATCGTGCCCCGGCGGGCCCGGCTGCCCGGGCGGGCCCGGCTGCCCCGGCGAGCCCTGGTGCCCGTGATCACCGCCGCCGCCCCCGCCGCCACCGCCGCCGTGCGAGCGCAGCCACCGCCGCGCGTCGAAGCTCAGGTCGCGCACGCCGATGCTGTGGTCGCGGATGTCCCGCCCGGTGATGGAACCGTCCTGGATGTCGTCACCGGTGATCAGCCCCTGTGCGAACGAGGTGCCACCCATACCCAGGGCCGCGACGGCAGCCCCAGAGACGGCGAATGCGGCCGCGACGGCGATCTGACGAGTCCTCATGGCAATCCCCTCCGCGAGGAGGGTAGAAACCAATCCGACCCGTACGTTGGCGTACGGG
>DASXPS010000057.1 GCA_036493475.1 Sporichthyaceae bacterium
GACGATAGCAAACCTTAAAACCTGGAGGATCCTGCACACCGACTACCGTCGACCGCTATCCACCTTCGCCGACACGATCAGCGCCGTAATCGGACTACATTTCTACCGAGCAGCGTGAATAACCCTCCATGGGACGTTGCACAGCAATCGATTGGGGCACGCTCACGCGAAACCGCCCTCCAGCACCTCGTGGATGGTCACCATCGGTTGCCGTGGCCGGTCTCCTGGCTGACGGGTCAGCGTGCCCGCTCCGCCTTCCCAGACACACGAAGGAATCCAGTGGCTTCCTGCCGTACGCGGCAGGGATGGAGCGAGAACATCCCCGATCACAGTGGCGAGGGCCGCTCCGGACTTGCAACCCCGCACAAGCGGTTGCACACCGGTCTTCCCGAGCACCACGGCCCCGTCACCGTAACCACCGCACGAGAGCGCCTACAAGGCTCATCAGATGATGAGATAATTCACCCCGGATTACCGAGGCCACCCGGAACTACCAGCACGTTGACCCCGACGCCCGATCCCGAGGAGTCTTGTCGGTTGCGCCGCACGGAGCCACGTGACGGCGCCGTCAGGAGGATGAGATCCATGCCAGTTCCGACTGAATCCAGCTGCGGCTGCGGTCCAGAATGTAAGTGCGGCTGCCAACAAGGTGGCACATGCAAGTGCGGCAAGAAGGACTGACCCGACGACCAACGCATTCACCAGCCCTTGACCACTGACCTGCCCGCCACTGACGAGGGCCCGCGCTGAAGCCGGAGGTGCTGGCCACCATCACCGAGGTGGTGACCGGTCTTAACCACTGGGCGACACCTGGGGCGCGACTTCGGGCCCGAGATGGCAAGACCGGTGGCGGTGAGTGACGTGCTCCTGATCAAGTGCCAGCCGGGGTAGAAGGCACATAACGACCGATACCGCGCGGGTCAGGCCAGCTCGTCGACACCGGCGGACGCACACCTTCCTTCAGGTTGGAGGGTAGGGCTCACGCTCCGGTCCAGCAGCCCATGATCGCGATGGCCACAGTGTGGGCGACGGCGGCGGGATTGAGCGACCAGCGACCCAGGGTGGGTGGCAGATTGGCCGCGTCGACCAGGAGCACCTTGGTGTCCTTGCGTGCGACCACTGAGCTTGACGTTTAACCTGTTTGCTGCTTCGTCGTGCTCGCGCTGGTGTCGGTTCTGCTGGTCTTTCCGACGGTGTGCTGGGGTGCGTGGTGTTTGTTCTTCGAGCCGGGTGGGCGGCCGGGGCCGGGTCGGGAGGGTTTCGGTGCGCTGGCCGGGGTGGAGGTGGTCGCGCGGAGGTTCCGGAACCCGCGGCGGACCCGGGCGGGGGTCATTCGTCCTGGTGGAGCGGCTTTCTCCCAGGGGCGGCGCAGGTCGAGGGCCAGTGGTCGGGCGAGGCGCAGCTGGGTGTGCGCGGCGATGATCAGCCAGGTCCAGCGGTCCGCGGCGTGCGGGGTGCGGATCTTCGGGGCGGTCCAGCCCAGGGTCTGCTTGAATAGCCGGAAGGTGTGTTCAAGATCGAATCGGCGCAGGAACGACTGCCACCACCGGTCCACATCGGCGGCAGTGGCGCCGGTGATCGAGGACCACAGCCAGACCGGCTTGGGGTCGCGGTCACCGGGCAGATGGGCGACGTGCAGCCGGATCAGGGTGCCGGCGATGATCGGCAGCTCGCCGTCGTGATCGGCCCAGCAGCCGCGGTGGGTCAACCGCGGATGCAGCCGGTCCCAGCTGGTCGCGGTCGCCGTGCCGTACCGGGTGGTCTCGGTGATCGTGGTGTGCGCGGGCTCGGGCCAGGTCGCGGGCTTGCCCAGCGCGAACTCCGGCCCATGCCGGGGCGGGCGGCCGGTGGCGCCGGGTGGGCGGGGCGGGGTGGGCAGGCGCAGGACCCGATCCGAGCGCAGCCGCCCGAGCAGCTCCACGGGCAGGTCGGCCAGCACGAACGCCAGCCGGGTGATGTCATAGCCGGCGTCGGCGACGATCAGGATGTGCGGGTCGCCGTCACACCAGTGACCGGCAGTGATCAGCCGCTCGATGACCGCGCGGAGCTGCTCGGCGGTGACCGCGGTGGCCTCATCGGCCGGGCCGAGACGGACCGCGTCGAGCAACGCGGTCCACGACGTCCGCCCGGGCTCGAGGGCCGCGACGAAGGAGTAGGGCCAACCCGGGATCATCTGGGCCTGGCCCTTCCCGCGGCCATAGACGTGGCAGAACAGCCGGTCCGCGCTGGTCGGGGCATTCGAACGCAGCCACGGGGAGACATCCACCGCGAGCACGATCCGCCCGTCCACGGCCCGAGGCAGCGACAACGAGGCCAGCGACCGCCGCAGCCGCTCCGGTTCCACCCGGCCGTGGCCGAGCGCGTCGTACATCGCGCCGTGCCCGCGACGATGCTCGGCCACCAGCGTCAGATCCACCAGCGAACGGACCGGCCCGTCAGCACACAGCACCGCGTCGGTCAACTCGAACAACGCATCCGCCCGCGCGGTCAACGACCCGTAGAACTCTGCCCGGAACCGAGCAAGATCACCCCGCCGGGCCGCGGTCATGTCCTGGTCCGGGACACCCTCGTGCGCCACACTGACCACCACGGCCACCGTCTTCCGTCTTCGAGCTCTGTGGAAGGAACCCGAAGAGGATCAAGCGGTGGCCGTGCCATGTCCCGCCGACACGCCGACGAACAGCGACAATCGCCCTCCGCCGCGCACGGCGAGGTTAAACGTCAAGCTTAGATGACCACTCCCGGCTCGCGGTGGGCTACCGGTTCGGGTTCGCCGAGGACACCGTGCGCCTGGCCGCCGCGCTGGAACCCGCGCTGGCCAGCAGGGGTGTTCCGGCTCACGCCTACGTCGATAACGGGTCCGCGTT
>DASXPS010000058.1 GCA_036493475.1 Sporichthyaceae bacterium
CGGCGCAGCAACTGCTCGGCCACGGCCATCATGCCCAGCGCCATCTGCTCGTCGGTCACACCGGCTGCGGCGTAGGAGTCCCATACGGCGCCCGCGCTCTCGCCGGCGGCCCGGTGACCGCGCTCGCGCGCGTCCTCCACCGCTGTCAGCACGGCCAGGGCCGGCTCCGAGTACCAGTGCGGGTGCAGCCATTCGTATCGCGGGTCGTTCACGTCATCCTCATCCACGTCGTCTTTGAAGCGTCTCCCGGGTCTACCTCAATCCGGGCCTCGAGAATCCCGCCGGCGGGGTCGGGTGCGCGATGTTCACGCACCCCCCGAGAAGCGGACCTCGAGAGTTCACCAGTGTGCGCCGTCGACGCCCCGTCAGCCACCGATTTCGCAAATCACCACGGATGGGCCCAGCGAATCCGGACAGGTCGATCTTTGCCTGCGGCATGAACCCCGCCGCCCTATGGTCAAGGCGTATCGACCGGATGACGTAGCCGGGGGGGCAGTCGTCATGCAGAGCCGGGTTGCCGCGCGGGCAGCCGCAGTGGTCGTCCCGATTGTAGCGCTGGCCGTCGTGGTGGTGCGGTCCCAGGGCGGGTCCACCGCAATCGCCGAGACACCACTGCCGACCCCATCGCCGATGCCGACCTGCAGCACCGCGCTGGGCGCGCTGCTGCCGACCTCGGTGAGCATTCCCGGCGTGAACAACAAGATCACCGTCCTGCCGCTGCCGCGCGACTCGCACAACGTCCCCGGCACCCCGCCGCTGACCAACCTCGGCAAGACCGAGATGGCCTTCGACCTCGGCAGTGGCATCAAGCCGGGCGACTCGAGCGGTAACGCGCTGCTCAACGCGCACACCTGGCCGGACGGCAGTGCGCTGGGCAACAAACTGCTCGCGAAGCTGCAGAAGGGCGATCAAATCGTCGTGCACGGTGCCCTGGGCCAGGTCTGCTACCGGGTCAACGACCGGGTCGAGGTGCCCGCCGACGACAACGGCAAGCGCTACTTCGCCACCTCCGGCCAACCCCAGATCGCCCTCATCGTCTGCTCCGGCAAGCGCATCGGGCCGGGCGACTGGACAATGCGCACCATCTGGTACGCCTCACCCATCGCCTGAACACGGGGGCCGCACGTCGCGGCGGGCTACGCTCGGTGGCCCCCGACGGCAGGACCGCCGATGCCCTCAGCCCAGGACCGCGCCACCGCGCTGATCCGCCGATTCCGGCGCGAGCCGGACGCCAGCGCGCGCTCGCTGCTGGTCACCATCTTCGGCGACTCGGTGGTCCCGCACGGCGGGGAGATCTGGCTGGGCAGCCTGCTGCGGCTGGTCGAGCCACTGGGCATCAGCGAGCGGCTGGTACGCACCTCGGTGCAGCGCCTGGTGGCCGACGGTCTGCTGGTGACGCGCCGTCACGGCAGGCGCAGCTTCTACTCGGTCCCTCCGGCGGCCCGGCACGACTTCTGGGAGGCCGATCAGCGGATCTACCACCCGCGGGCGGGCACCCCGTGGGACGGGCGGTGGACGATCGTCATGGAGACACCGGCCCTGGGCGCTGCGGGTCGCGTGACGTTGCGTCAGCACTTGGCCTGGCTCGGTTTCTCCTCACTCGGCCCGTCGGTGCACGTGTGCCCGCTGGACCGCACTGACGAACTCTCCCAACTGTTGACCGACGCCGGCCTGGCCGCGCAGGTCGCCGTGTTGCGCGGCGAGCTCACCGCCGGCGGATTGGCCGATACCGACCTGGCACAGGTGATGACCACCCAACTGGCGGCCATCGATCCTGCGTGGCGTTCGTTCCTGCGTCACTTCGGCCCGATCGCGCAGGCCCTGGACGCCGCCGACGCCGAGGTGGACGCGGAGACCGCCTTCCTCACCCGCACGCTGCTGGTGCATGCCTATCGACGCGTGGTGCTGCGCGAGCCCGACCTGCCCGTCGAATTGTGGCCGAGAGAGTGGATCGGCGAACGGGCCTATGCCATCGCCGCCACCTGCTACCACGCGCTGTCCGCACCGGCCGACGTCCACCTATTGGCCGTGTGTCAGGTCGACGGCGCCCCACTGCCGCCACCGGAGGCGGTGTACGCAGCGCGCTACCCGGCCCCGACCGAGCCGGGCCGACATCTGTCCGTGGTGCCCGGCGCCTGATCCGCGCGGCGGGCCTCTTGACATGACACACCTCGGGCCGATTCGATACACAAATCCTGAGTCATAACGACTTGTGTGTGTCGTATTGCGCGGAGGCATCATGGCCGACATCGGTCGCAGGCGGATGCTCCAGTTGCTCGGCGGTGCCGGTCTCGGCGTGGGCGCGGGTCTGCTGAGCCCGGCCGCGGCGGGCGCCGCGACAGCACGGTCGAGCGATCCGCGGCACCCGGCGCCACTGGCCACCCGCCTGACCGAGGCCTACGGCGTGAAGTACCCGATCGTCCAGGCCGGGATGGCTTTCTACGCGACCCCCGAATTGGCGGCCGCGGTCACCAACGCCGGCGGTCTGGGGTGCCTGGGCCCGATCCCGGAGACGCCGGCCGGCCTGCGCAAGCAGATCCAACAGACCCGCGCGCTCACCAACGGCCCCTTCGGCGTGGACTTCGTGTACTTCCCACTGGCCAATGCCACCCTCTACGGCCCGGGCTACGAGTCCGACGGCGAGCACTACACCCGAACCCCGACGTGGTCGGTCAACGATATGCACATCGACGTCGCCGTCGAGGAGAAGGTCGATTTCGTCGTGTGGTTCTGGACCGCACCGGAGGCACGGTGGGTGAAGAAGCTGAAGGCGGCCGGCATCCCGCAATGGGCGCAGGTCGGCACGGTGCGCGGCGCGCTGGAGGCCGTGGAGTACGGCGCCGAGGTGATCATCGCCCAGGGCAAGCAGGGCGGCGGGCACCAGCGCGGCTTCCAGGACGGCGACCCGCGGTACCGCTCCGAACTGGTGCCACTGGTCCGCAAGGCAGTGCCGAAGAACGTGTTGGTGCTGGGCTCCGGTGGCATCGCGGACGGCCGCACGTTGGCCAACGCACTGTCCGAGGGGGCCGACGGTGCCTGGGTCGGCACCCGGTTCGCGGTCTGCGAGGAGTCCTTCGCGCACCCCGAATACATGAAGCGCGTGATCGCGGTGCAGGACGGCTGGAACGAGACCTCCATCGCGTCGATCTTCGGACCGGAGTTCCCACGCGCGCACACCCGGTCCATCGTGAACCGGGTGCTCAAGGAGTGGGAGGGCCGGGAGGATCAGATCCCGATGCCGCCGCCGCCCGAGCCGATCGTCGGCACTGCCCGCCTGATGCCGTGGACGGTCGAGGGTGGCATTCCCTATGCGATGCCGAAGTTCAGCGTGATCATCCCGACCCGCGGGTCGCAGGGCGACTTCGATGAGATGTGCCTGTTGGCCGGTGCGGAGAGCGCGGAGATCGTGAAGTCGGTGCAGCCGGCCGGGAAGATCGTCGCCGAGATGGCCGCGGACGCCGCCGCCATCCTGGCCACGAAGCACCGTCGATAGAGCGGCTCAGCGTTCGAACTGGGCGCGCTTGTGATCCCCGTACGGCTCATCGCGTTCCCGGACCGCCTCCCGGAAACCGACCTCCGCCGCACGCTGCTGGAACGCGTAGCCCTCCCGGGTGTGCCGGGAGATGCCGTCGAAGACCGTGCTGATCATCCCGGAGTTGGCCACGCCCTGCGCGTACAACGCCGAGTTCAGCGCGAGCTTGGCCATCATCAGCTGGTTCACCGGCATCCGGGCGATGCGTGCCACCAACGCCTCGGTGCGGGCGTCGAGTTCCGCGGCCGGGCAGGACTCCACCGCCAGGCCCCACTCCGCGGCCTGTTTGCCGCTGATGCAGTCCCCGGTGAACAGCAGTCGCTTGGCACGCTGATCCCCCAACCGGTGCGCCCACATCCCGGCCGCCGGGATACCCCACACCCGACACGGCGGGTATCCGATCTTGGTGTCGTCGGCACAGATGATCTGGTCGGCGAACAACGCGATGTCGGTGCCGCCGGCCACCGCGAACCCGTGCAGCTTCGCCACGGTCGGCTTGTTCGCGTGCAGCAGGCTGGCGAAACCCTTGTTGTAACGGCTGATCATCGCGTAGTCGATCATCGGGTCCCAGCCGGCCGACGGCTCGTGGTTGATCGCGTTCACCTGCGCGTCCAGCACCGTGCCGGTGATCTCGTCGACCTCGTCACCGGTGTGGAAACCGTGCTCGGCGAACATGTCCAGGTCGTAGCCACCGCAGAACCCCTTGCCCCGCCCGGACACCAGGATCACGTGCACCCGCGGATCCAGATCCGCCCGTTCCACCGCGTGCGTGAGATCGCGTGGGGTGTCCGGGGTGATCGTGTTGCCCTTCGCCGGCCGGTTGAAGGTGATGCGGGCGATCCGACCGTCGCGCTCGTAGGTGAGCGTGGCGTACTCCCGGTCGTGGTCCGGTGCGGGACGGCCGCGCCACGGGCTGTCCGGGGTCTCGGACCAGTTCTCGTACCACGCGGCTGCGCGCGTGCTCGGGGATTCGTCGTTCGCCACCGTGATTCCCTTCCGCGGAGGTTGATGCCTACCGCCTGCAAGGATTGCGGATGCCAACCGGAGGAGAGACATGGCACTGCCGCTCAGCGTCGATGAGGTCGATCCGTGGCTGCGTGAGGTCCTGGACGTCACCGAGGTGAAGCAAACCGGAATCATCTGGGGAACCGCGACCAAGGTGCTGGTCGAGGTGACCCGGGCGGACGGCACCTCCGCGCGACTGTGCGTGAAGGGCGGCTTCGTTCCGGAACTGCGGGCGGTGATGGCCGCGGGCTACCGCGCCGAGGCGCTGTTCTACCGCGATATCGCGCCGGACCTCGGCGCCGGGATCCCGCGCTGCCATTACGCCGCGGCCGATGAGGGTCAGGGCGTCGTGGTGCTGGACGATCTGACCGCGACCGGCGGGCGGGTCAACGATCCGCGCACGCCACTGACGGTGGATCAGGTCGCTGATGGGTTGCGGGTCATGGCCACCTGGCACGCGCGGACCGCGCCGGGGCCGGACTGGCTGCCCGCCGCGCCCTACTACCGCCCCATCGTGGACAGCCTGTTCGCGCCCGCGCACTGGGACGCCTACATCGGTCAGACCACGACCGGTCCGGTGCTCGACGTGTTCACCGACCGGGAGCGGCTCGCGCAGGTGTACGCCCGGTTGTGGACCTACCAGGACGGCCGGCCCGCCACCTTCGTGCACGGTGACGCCAACCCGACCAACGTGTACTTCGACGCCGAGGGCGCCACCCGCTTCCTGGACTGGCAGTTCGCCTGCCGCACCGACCCCTATCAGGACGTGACCGTGTTCCTGGTCGGGGCGTTGAGCATCGACGACCGCCGCGCTGCCGAGCGCGATTTGCTGATGGAGTACTCCGCCGCCCGCGGGTCCGGCGCGGAGTCCTTCGACGCCGCGTGGGATTCCTACCGGCACCACGCCATCTACGGCGCGGTGTACTGCCTGACGCCGGAAGAGATGCAGCCGGCCACCGTCCGGGCCCCGTTGGCCGATCGATACGCGCAGGCCACCCTCGACCTGGACACCCTTGCCCTCCTGGAGAAGGGCAGCTAGCCCCGTCGGGTCACCGGCTGACCGTCGCAGAGAACGGCGACTCGCACCCCACCGTCCTTCCCCGCAGCTAACCTGCTGTTCGGGCCGCCGGGTGATGCGCCGGCACGAGGATGGGGAGCCGGTGCACGGTTGGCATGCACGCGACGGGTGGCGTCGACTCGCCCCCCTGCTCGTGGCGCCGGCGCTGTTGGCCGGGTGCTCGAACCCGGCGGGCGACACGGCCGAGCCGACGCCGGCGGCGACCGCGTCACCGACGATCCGGGCCGCGGACACCCCCGACGCGAACGACCCGAGCACGCTGGGCGCCGCGGTGCGCAAGCACGCGAAGGCAGCCGGCGTAAACCCGGTGCTGGTCATGGCGATTCTTTTCAACGAGTCCTACAAACCGCACGACGCGACGTCCCAGCAACTGTGGCTGGCGTTGAACCCGGACGCCTCATTGGGCGTGGCGAACATGCACCGCGCCGCCTACGACGACACCAAGCGCGGTCGTGACTTCGCCGGGCGGGCCTGGGAGGACCTGGCCGAGGACGCCGACCTCGCCGTCGAGGCCGAGGCCTGGTACCTGCACGACCTGGCCGGGACGCTGCCCACCCGCCGGGCCGGCAGTCTGACCCGCGATGAACTGCTCGCCCTCGGCTACAACACCGGGCCGAGCAACATGCGGGCCTTCGCCCGCGGGGTGAGGCCCGGACCGATGGCGCAGACCTACCTCGACGAACTACACGACAACTGGGCCAAATCGGCCGCCGCGGTGGGCACGGCCGCGACCTGAGCTCAGTCCCGCAGCAGGATCGACAACCGGACCCCCGCGGTGGTTGCGGACGGATCGTCGGCCCGGGCCTCGTCGAGCGACAGGTATTCCTCGATCACCGGCGCCAGCGGACTCGCGTCGAGACGATCGATCTCCGCGAACAACGCGAGATAGGCCAACGACAGCGCATCCAGGCCGCCGCGGTGCACAGTGCTCACCGCAGGGCCGCCGGGCAGCACGACACTCGGCAGGCCTACCCCGCCGCCGTCCACGGGTGCGAACACGAACCCATCGACGACGTCCTCGAGGTCCAACGGAAAGGTCGCACCCCAGGTCCCGACACGGCGATGGCCGCTGCGCCGGATCTCGGTGCGTAGCTCCCCGATCGCCCGCAGCACGATCTCCTCCTGTTCCTCGAAGGGCGAGCGGAACTCACGCACCGCAACCTGACGCTCGATCAGGTCCGTGGTGATGACGCGATACCGAGCGGGCGCCTCGGCGGCCAGCAGGGTGTCCACCTCGGCGAGCCGGCGGCGGCCGCGTTCCAGTTCGCCGTTGATCCGCCGGCGCTCGCGCAACAGGGCGGCCGACGCCGCGTCACCGCCGGCCAGAATTTCTGCGATCTGCTGCGGTGCGACCGCGAGTGCGCGTAACCGCGCGATCAGCTCCGCGGTCGGCAGCTGATCGGCGCGGTAGCGGCGGTATCCGCTGGCCCCGTCCACGGCCGCGGGCGCGAGCAGCCCGATCCGGTCGTAGTAGCGCAACGTCGAGATCGGCAGCCGGCAGCGCTGGGCGAACTCGCCGATCAGCAACTCGGCGGCGTCCACCCGCGCAGCATGCCTCATACCCCGGCGGACGCCGCGTCGAGAATCCGCACTGTGCTGCGCCGAGCCACGATCGCGGCGACTTTCTCCGGCGCGATGCCCTGGGCGTGCAGCGTGGCGGCCCGATCGAAGAACTCGCGGTAGCGGCAGCAGCGACCGTCCCGCAGCTCCAACCAGGACACGCCGGGCAGGATCAACCGGCGGCCGCCGCCGGACGGAACCGAGTCGGAGACGGTGTAGTCGAACTCCCATTCCGCGACGAGCGCCTGCGGGGTGGACAGCGTTCGGGTGACCGTCCAGATGTGGACCGCTGACTCGGCGAAGGTCCGGGAGAACATGTCGCGCAGGGCGTCGTGGCCGACAAAGTCGCCGTAGAAGATGTCGCGGTAGTCGATGTCGTCGGTGAAATAGTCGAGAACGCCCTCGAGATCGCGGGTGTTGTGGGCGGTCAGGAAGCGATGCATCAATGTCGTCATGACCGAGATCCTCGACCCTGAAGTCGGGTGAGGGTCAACCGGTGATCTCGTGGGCCTGCTCCAGCAGGGCCCGCCCGTTGCGGCCGAGCCGCTCCCCCACCTCCGCCGTGGTCAGCCCGGCCAGCATCCGGGCATAGGACCCCTCCAGAATGATGCCGAGCCGATAGCAGGCCAGCACCACGAACCAGGTCACGTCGGTGACGTCACGCCCGGATTGCTCGGCGTACCGCTCGATGATCACCTCCTGCTCGGGCAGGTAGGGCAGCTCCAGCCGGGCGACCGTGGACTCCCGGGCGGGCCAGGTGGCCAGCATGTGCCCGAGGTCGAGCAACGGGTCGCCGACCGTGGCGAGCTCCCAATCCACGAAGGCCGCCAGTTCCGGGGCGTCCCGGCGGATCAGCACGTTCGCGAAGTGCACGTCGCCGTGTAACAGGCCGGCGCGCCAGGTGCGCGGCCGGTTCGCGTCCAGCCAGTGCGCGACCCGGTCCAGGTGCGGCAGCGACGGGCCGGGATAGTTCGCGATGTCGGCGTAGGAGTCCAGCTGTCGGCGCCACCGGGCCACCTGGCGCTCCAGCCAGCCCTCGGCCCGCCCGAAATCCGTCAACCCGCGCGCGGCCAGGTCGACCCGGCTCAGCGCCGCGATGCCGTCGACCATCGACAGCCCGAGCCGGTACTGCCACTGCGGGTCGGTGCCGAGCCGCTCGGGCATTTCCTCGGCCGGGTTCACCCCGTCCACCGGCTCCATCAGGTAGAACGCCGCGCCGAGCACGTCGGTGTGCGGGCAGGCCGCGATCAGCCCGGGGTGCGGGACGTCGGTGCCGGCCAGTGCCGCCAACACCCGTGCCTCCCGGCGCATGGTCTCGTCGCTGTTGGCGCGTTTGTGCTCCGGCGGTCGGCGCAGCACGTAGTCGCGGCCCGCGCGGTGAAAGCGCAGCAGGATGTTCTGGGTGCCGCCGGTCAGCCCCACCACGTCGGTGATCTCGCCCGAGCCGAGCTCCTGGCCGTCCATCCAGGCGGCCAGCCGCTGCAGGTCCACCACAGGCCCTCCGAAGTGGATTCAACCGTTCGGTTGAGGAGTCATCGACCGGTCGCCGGATACCCCCGGACCGCCGACTACTCAAGCATGAGGAGTCCGAATTACGACGAATTGAGGCGGGGCAACACGATGAAGGTCGGCAGACAGGGCGCCATCCCGAGGCCGCGCACCGAGGCCCGGATCGACCCGCTCTTCAGCAATTTGACGCTGTGGAGCGACGGCCTGGTGCGCATGGAGCGCACTGCCCCGGTCGATGTCGAGGAGCTGGTGGCGGTCGCCGCCGACCACGTGGCGGCCGATCTGCAGCTGCGCGTCCGGCGCCTGCGGGACACCCGTGAGCCTTTCCCCACCAACCCCTACCGCCTCTCAGATGAGCTGCTGGACTCCGGGAAGCTGCCGTTCCTGCCGAAGAATCGCGACGCGGGTCGGGAGCTGCTGGCCCGGCTGTACCGCGACGCCCTGCACCGCGCGCTGGGCAGCCGGTAGCCCCGCGGGTCGGGCTGCGCCTAGAGAAGCGCGATTTTGGGGTTGGGCAGGGCGATCCGGCGGGTCTCGGCCCCGAAGTTCACGATGATCTCGCGAGTGCCATTCACGCTCAGCACCGTGCCGAGGCCGTACTTGTCGTGGCTGACCCGATCGTCGACGGCGAACACCTCCGGGACCACCGTCTCAACGACCCGGGGCTTGAAGGGGCTGGTGGACAGGTGGCGCGCGGGGCGGGGGCTAGAGGTGCTCACGGCTCTAGTGTCGCAGGCCGGGCGCCTCAGCGCCGGCCGCGCCGCTCATTCTCGTCCTGCCGATCCGGTCGCCGGTGCCCGTACCGGGCGGACGTGCTACCGTCCCGCAGGTTGCACATTTGCGATTCCACGCCGTTTCGACGTGCGCGGATTTGTGTAACCGCAGGGCGCATACCGCATCGATCCACGACGTAGCCCAGCTTGCCCACCGGGGCGATGCCACTGAGCGTCCGATGCAGGCAGGGAAAACAACATGCCCCAGGGCACTGTGAAGTGGTTCAACGGCGAGAAGGGCTTCGGCTTCATCGCCGTCGAGGGCCAGCCGGACGTCTTCGTGCACTACTCCGCGATCAACGCGAGCGGGTACCGCTCGCTGGAGGAGAACCAGCGCGTCGAACTGGACATTGTCCAGGGCCAGAAAGGCCCACAGGCGGAGAACGTCCGCCCGATCTGACGTCACCGCACGGCGTCCTCGCCTCGCCCGGGCTTCGGCGCGGCCGGGCGGGGACGCCGGCAGCGGTGAATCAGCCGTTCAGATGACTGGGGACCACCCGGTCGGCTGATGGTCGGACCGTGCGCGTTTGCGTCCAACGACCATGTATATCCCTCGCTCGCCCCTGCGCAGGCGGGCTCCGCTGATCGCCGTGGCCGTTGCCGCGATCGCCGGTGGCGGTGCCATGGGCATCACGCAGCTCTCCGGTAGCAGCGCTGCCGTTGCTGCCGTGCCCGCCGCTGCGTCGCCCGCGGGCAGCCCGATCGTGGTGGTGCCGTCGCTGCCCATCCCGGAGGTCACTGCGACCCCCACACCCACCGATGCCGTGCCCACCGGCTGGGAGATCCCTGACACCGGCGATGCCACCTCCGCGCCGGTCGAGTCCAGCACACCCAAGCCGACGCAGAAGCCCACGCCAAAGCACACCCCGAGCCCGACGCCGAAGCCGACCACCACGCGCACCCCGTCGCCGAAGCCGACCACCACGCCCACCCCACGTGCGCCCACGTGCACGGATGATGCGGGCCAGACCTACAAGATCGGTGACACGGTCTGGGGTCCTTACGACAGCAACGGGCACCGCATCCAGCACGTGTGCAGTGCGACGACCCCCGGCGCGGCCGATTGGACGTCCGTCCCGCCCCAGGCCCCACAGGGCTCGTGCACCACGGAGGACAGCCCTGAGAAGCTGGCTGACGGCTACACCTACTACTGCGTCGGCGGGACGTGGTCGAGCACCCCGCCGCCGTCGACACCCGGACCCGGAGACGGCCCCCGCCCGTGACGACCGCGGCGAGGCCCGGTTGATAGGGCTGCCGCAACCGCGTCCTGGGCTAGTCCGACTGACCGCCGGATCGGCGCTCAGGGCTTCGGCTTTAGTGACCCATGCCCATGCCGGGCATGCTGTGGTCGTGGCGTTGGGCCGCGAAATACCTGTGAATGGCCTCGACCTGCGCAGGGTCGTCGCTGCGGAAGGCGATCCGCCCACCGGTCGGCAGCTGCGAGTAGGTGATCTGCATCCGGTCGGCGCCGGATTGCATCTGCGCCAAGCCGGGCATGTCCGCTCCGTGCATCGCGGCGGGGTCGCTGAAGTCACCGGCGGTGAACTGCCCGGCGATCCTGCTCAGGTGGGCGCGGATGGCGGCGATGTCGCTCGCGTCGTCCGGGCTGTCGGCCACCACCTCCTGAATCCCGCCGTCAGCGGTGTCGGTGAACGAGTGCACGGTCTTGCTCAGATCGAACCCCATCATTGCGGTCGCCTTCGCCACCATCGCCGAGCCCGACGAGTCCCCTGAACCGTGCGCGTGCGCGATCAGCACCCCACCGATGCCGCCCGCGAGGACCGCAGCCGCACCGAAGATCAGGACGCGCCGCCGCACACGTGTCCGGCCGGGCCCGGATCTCGTAGGGAGCACCTGGGTCATGCCGCACCTTCCGCCGGCCGGCCCGGCCACGCATCACGCCGCCTTGGGCGGCCACGTACCCAGGCCATAGCAAATCAGAGCTGCCCAATTTGAATTGGCCCACAAACACCAGGACTGCAGTGTACGTCTCGGCTCTTGCCTCTCTGGGGCGACCACATCCCGTCCGACGATGCCGGGGCGGATGAGGCAACGCCGCGGCCGAGTACAGCTAGCGCTGTGGCTACTGCGCGCGGGCTACCAGTCGTTGACCCTCGCGAACGTTGTGACGTGGCTCCGGGGGTGCCTATAGAGGCGGTAGTCCTGCAGCTTCGCGGATGTCCTGCATAGTCAGCATGAAGGCGTCTTCGTGATGACCCGGGAACGGTTCAAAGTCCTTGCGGCGATACCACTCCGCAGCCGTGGTATTGAGCGCACGAACTATCAGCATCCTGAACCCAGCCTGTCCCGAGATAGCAGCGGCCCGCAGTAGGGCATCTTTCAGCAGCGGCGAGCCGACGCCGCGCGGCGACGGCGAGAGTCGGTCAACCGCGCAGGTCGCGGCGGGCGAACGCCGTGACACCGCCAACCAGGACGAGGACGCAGACCCCCAGCAGCACCGCGACTTCTTCACCGCCGAACCCGGTGCGCAACGGATCATTGCCGAGGTACCACCGCCATAGCGAGAGCGGGCGCAGGTAACTCAGCCAATGGACCGTCGCGCTCAGGCCGTATACGAGGTACGACACAAACGTGTAACCGGCGCCGGCTGCTGTTCCGAGCGCCCGCCGCCCACTGGCGGCAGACACCGCCCCGGCGCCCAGTCCCAGCGCGACACAGAACAGACCCATCTGCACGCACACCGCGAGCAGGTTGACAGTCGGCACGTCGAGCCGCACCGCATTGCGCAGGACCACCAGCGGCAGCCAGCTCGCCAGCACCAGTAGCCCGAGCCCGATCACAACCGCCAGCGTCTTTTCCAGGTACAGCGAGCGACGGGTCATCGGCTGGGCGAGCAGCAGGTCAAGGGTCCGGTCCTCCTCCTCGCCGGCCACGGCCGCCGCGCCACGGCCGATTGCGAAGACCAGCAGGACGGCGGGCAGAAAGAACGCGAAGAGTTGGGTGCTCAGATAGCCGGCCGGTGAGGTGAGCTCCGATCCGCCGAGCAACGCCTGCGCCGACGACGAGAGGTCGCCGTAGATCGAGTCCAGCGACGGGTTGTCCCGGATCGACGGGTAGACGCCGATGATCAGCAGCACGAGCAGCAATACCGACGCTGTCCACACCGCGAGGGAGGACCGCCGCAGCCGCAGATCACTGCCGGTGACCCGGAGCGCGCGGACCTGACTCATGACCGATCGCCCACATCGGGCCCGTCATGGGCCGAGAAGAACGCGTCTTCGAGTTCGGCCCGGCTGATGTCCAGCGAGCTGAGCGCGAAGCGCGCGAGGGTCTTGATGACCGCGTCCACGTCGCCGGTACAGCTGAATGTGACCGAGTCCCGTTCGATCCGGACCTCGGAGACCCGTGGGGTCTGCTCCAGCGCGTCGGCAACCGACTGCAGGTCTGCGGTGTCACGTGGGCGCAGCAGACCGTGGCGTCGAGACCGCGCCCGGATGGCAGCGATGTCATCGACGACCGCAACCCGGCCGGCGCGCAGGAGAGCGACGCGGGAGGCGGCGTGTTCCACCTCGGACATGACGTGACTGGACAACAGGACGGTGGCACCGGCAGCGGCGCGTTCCGCGATGAGTTCGGCCACCACGCGCTGCAACAGTGGGTCCAGCCCGCTGGTCGGCTCGTCGAGGACCAGCAGGTCTGCCGGAGGCGCGAACGCCACCAGCAGGCCGAGCTTCTGTTTGTTGCCCTTGGACAGGTCCGCGACCCGGCGGGTCAGATCGAGGTCAAGGCGCTCGGCCAATCGGCGGGTCGTGGCGTGGTCGACGCCGGGCCGGGCGAAGGTGTATCGGTCGAATACTTCTTCGCCGGTGAGCCGGCGTGGCAACACCAGCTCGCCGGGCAGGTAGGTGGTCCGTCGATGCACCGCGACCGAGTCGCGGACGCTGTCCAGACCGAACACGGACATCGACCCGCTGGTCGGGCGGATGAAGTCGAGCATCGTACGCATGAACGTCGTCTTGCCCGCACCGTTGGCCCCGACCAGACCGACGACCTCACCGCGCTCGGCACGCAGATCGATCTCGATGATCCCGCGCACCTTGCCATAGGACTTGGTCAGTGCCCGCGCCTCGAACGTCGGAGATCGCGAATTTTCAACGGACACATCCCAACCGTATGACGCCGAGGGACGAGACCGTCTTGACGACCCGATCTCCGACCAGGACTGATGGCTCGCACCGCGGGTAACCGCGCCCTATGTCGACTCAAATCCGAAGCCGGGTCCAACTGCAGGTGGACGGCGCCCAGCGCAGCATCGACGTGGACAACCGGGTGAGCCTGCTCGACGCGCTACGCCGCGAGCTCAACGTCACCGGGCCGAAGAAGGGGTGCGACCAGGGTCAGTGCGGAGCCTGCACCGTGTTGCTGGACGGGCGGCGGGTGAACAGCTGTCTGGTACTGGCCGCCGCCGCGGGCGGCAGCACCGTGACAACGGTGCACGGTCTCGCGCCGGACGGTGAACTGAGCCCGTTGCAGCAGGCGTTCGTCGAGCACGACGGGCTGCAGTGCGGTTATTGCACACCCGGTCAGCTCTGCTCGGCGGTCGGGATGCTGGCGGAGGCCGGCGCGGGATGGCCCAGCCTGCTGGCCGGCGACCTCACCGCGCCGGTGGAGCTGGACGAGGCCGAGATCCGCGAGCGGATGGCCGGAAACCTGTGCCGCTGTGGCGCCTATCCGGGCATCGTGGCGGCGATCACCGAATCGGTGGGGACGCGCTGATGCGAACCTTCAGCTACGCCCGCCCGGGTGATCCGGCCACCGCGGTGGCCGCCGTCGCGGACAGCTTGGAAGCCTGCTTCCTCGGCGGCGGCACCAACCTCGTCGACCTGATGCGCCTGGGCGCGGCGCGGCCTGCCGCGCTGGTCGACATCACCCACCTCGGTTTGGATGACGTCGAGGAAACACCCGACGGTGGGCTGCGCATCGGCGCCACCGTGCGCAACAGTGACCTGGCCGCGCATGCGGTGGTGCGGGCGCGCTACCCGGTCCTCGCCCGGGCCTTGCTCTCCGGGGCCTCCGGGCAACTGCGCAACATGGCCACCACCGCGGGCAACCTGTTGCAGCGAACGCGGTGCGTGTACTTCCAACAGATCGATCTGCCCTGCAACAAGCGCGATCCCGGCAGTGGTTGTCCGGCCCGCGACGGCGAACACCGCGATCTCGCCGTGGTCGGTCATTCGCCCTCGTGTATCGCCACCCACCCCGGCGACCTGGCGGTGGCCCTGGCGGCGTTGGACGCACAGGTGCAGATCGTCGGGCCGGACGGCCCGCGGGCGCTGCACGTGCTCGACCTGTACCGGCTGCCCGGCGACCGGCCGCAGCAGGACACGGTGCTACAGCACGGCGAGTTGATCACCGCGGTGGTGCTGCCGCCGCCCGCCGCGAACGCTCGCTCGACCTATCGCAAGGTGCGCGACCGGGCGTCCTTCGCCTTCGCCGTGCTATCCGTCGCCGCGGTACTCGAGGTGCGTGAGGACGTCGTGGTCGACGTGCGCGTGGCCTGGGGCGGCCTGGCCGCGAAGCCGTGGCGGGCCCGGTCCGCGGAGGCAGCGCTGCGCGGTCATCGTCCGGGGATCGATGCCCTGCAGGCCGCATTCGAGACCGAGCTGGCGGAGGCGGAACCCTTGCCCGACAACGCTTTCAAGGTCCCGCTGGCCCGCCGGCTCGCGGTGCACACGCTGCTGGAACTGGCGGGAGAGCAATCGTGACCACGCTCATCGGAATCGGTGCCCCGGCCCGGATCGAGGCACCGCAGAAAGTCACCGGCACCGCCCACTACGCCGGCGAGGTGCCGGCCGAGGGTGTGGCCTACGCCTGGCCGGTCGGTGCGGCGATCGCCTCCGGGCGGGTGCTCCGGGTGGACGCGGCAACCTGCGAGGCCACCGCCGGAGTGATCGCGGTGCTCACCGCGGCCAATGCCCCTCGCCTGACCGAAATCGACGACGCGGAGTTGATGCTGCTGCAGAGCCCGGCCGTGGCCTACCGCGGGCAGGTGGTGGCACTGGTGGTCGCCGAGACCGAGGAGACCGCCCGGGAGGCCGCCGAGGGAGTGCACATCGAGTACGAGACACAGCCGCACGACGTTGTTGTGACGCAGCGTCACCCCGCGTTGGAAACGCCGGAGACGGTCAACCCGAACTTCCCCGCGGTGAGCTCCATCGGGGATCCGGAAGCCGCACTGCGCACGGCCCCGGTGGTCGTGGACGCCACGTACAGCACCCCGGAGCTGCACAACCAGCCGATGGAACCGCACACCAGCACCGCCCGCTGGGACGGCGGGCGACTCACCCTGTGGGAGTCCACCCAGGGCACCACCTCGGTGGCCGCCGACCTGGCCCAGCTGTTCGGGTTGGCTGCGGATCAGGTGCGGGTGTACGCCGAGCATGTCGGCGGCGGCTTCGGCTCGAAGGGCACGGCGCGGCCGAACACCGTGCTGGCGGCGATGGCGGCGCGCGTGCTCGGCCGCCCCGTCCGGCTGGCTCTGCCCCGCCGGGCGATGTTCTTCCTGGTGGGCCATCGAACGCCGACCATCCAGCGGATACGGCTCGGCGCGGATCCGGACGGGCGGCTGCTGGCGGTCGACCACGACGTCGTCGAACACACCTCGCGGATCGTGGAGTTCGCCGAGCAGACCGCGGTGCCCACCCGAAGCATGTATGCGGCCGCGAACATGGGCACGAGGCATCGCCTGGCCCGCCTCGACGTGCCGACCCCGCGCTGGATGCGCGCGCCCGGCGAGTGCCCCGGCATGTTCGCGCTGGAGTGCGCGATGGACGAACTCGCGCTGGCGGTGGGCGCGGACCCGATCGAGCTGCGCGTGCGCAACGAGCCGGGCCGTGATCCGGAAACCGGCAAGGCGTTCAGCAGCCGAAACCTGGTGGCCTGTCTGCAAGACGGCGCCGCCCGCTTCGGCTGGGACGCGCACGCGGCGCGACCGAGCCGGCGTAGGTCCGGGGATTGGCTGGTCGGCACCGGCGTCGCGGCGTCCACCTACCCCACCTACATCCGCCCGTCGGGCGCGCAGGCGCACGCCGATGCCGACGGCACCTTCACCATCGGCATCAACGCCACCGACATCGGCACCGGTGCGCGCACTGTGCTGCACGCAATCGCGGCCGAGGCGCTCGGCGTCGACCCGGCGCGAGTGCGGGTGCACCTCGCGGACAGCGCGCTGCCCGAAGCGCCGGTGGCGGGTGGATCGGCCGGGACGGCGTCGTGGGGGTGGGCGGTCACCAAGGTGTGCCATCGACTCCTCGAGCAGATCGAGACCCAGGGCGTCGGTCCCGAGGGCGTGACGGTGGGAGCGCACACCAAGCACGATATTGCCGCGGGCGAGGACCTGACCCGGGCCGCGTACGGCGCACAGTTCGCCGAGGTCGGCGTCGACATCATCACCGGGGAGATCCGGCTGCGCCGCCTGCTCGGGGTGTTCGCGGCCGGGCGGATCCTCAACGCCCGCACGGCCCGCTCGCAGTTGGTCGGTGGCATGACCATGGGCGTCTCGATGGCGCTGCACGAGGAGGGCCGCATCGATCCGGGGCTCGGTCTGTTGGTGAACTCCGACCTGGCGAGCTACCACCTGGCCACCGCCGCGGACACCGCCGGCATCGAGGCGCACTGGATCGACGAACACGACGATGCGCTCAATCCCATGGGCAGCAAGGGCATCGGGGAGATCGGCATCGTCGGCACCGCCGCCGCGATTGCCAATGCCGTGTTCGACGCGACCGGCGTGCGGGTTCGGGACCTTCCGCTTCGGCTGGACCGCCTGCTGGGGGGACTGCCCGATTGAGGGCCACCCCACCTGGTGAATCCGGGCGGTGCCACGTCGAGCCGGTCCCGCCGGGGAGGCGGCCCACGCCCGGGCTGACGGTGGATCTTGCCGCCGGGCGGGTAGGGGCTGAATGTGGCTACCTGAGGAGGTAGTGATGCCATTCCGCGACCGCAGGGATGCCGGGCGCCGGTTGGCCGATCGGGTGCGTGGCCTGGATCTGCACGACGTGCTCGTACTGGCTCTGCCCCGCGGTGGTGTGCCGGTCGCTTTTGAGGTGGCCGTGGCGTTGGGCGCGCCACTGGAGGTTTTCGTGGTCCGCAAGATCGGTGCGCCCGGACAACCCGAGCGTGGCATCGGCGCGGTTGCCGAGGGCGGTTGGCAGGTCGTCGACCGGTCAGCGTTGCGAATACTCGGCTTGACCAACGATCAGTTCGGCGAGCTCGCCGTTGCCGAATTGCGCGAGCTGGATCGGCGGGTGCGGCACTACCGGCGCGGGCGCGTGTTACCCGACCTGGCACAGCGCGACGTGGTGCTGGTCGACGACGGCCTGGCCACCGGGGTGACCGCGCAGGCTGCCATGTGCGCGCTACGGAACCGAAATCCCCGGCGGCTGGTGTTGGCCGCACCCGCCTGCGCGCCGGGCACCGCGACCCGGCTGCGGGAGGTCGCTGACGAGGTCGTGTGCGTGCTGGAGCCCGAGCCGTTCTTCGCCGTCGGGCAGTGGTACCGCGACTTCCGTCCGACCGATGATGCCGAGGTGCTCCTGCTCCTCGATCGCGCCGCGGGGCGCGCGGGCGTCGGGCGGTGACCTGTGGTGATGGTCGAACAGGCCATTCGGATCCGTTTGGCGCACGGCGACGTTCTCACCGGGGATCTCGCGGTGCCCGAGTCGGCGCACGGCGTGATCGTGTTCGCGCACGGCAGCGGCAGCAGCCGGCACAGTCCACGCAACCGCATGGTGGCCGAGGCGCTGCGCGAACGCGGCCTGGCCACGTTTCTCATGGACCTGCTCACCTCGGACGAGGAGGAGGTCGACCTGCGCACCGGGCAACTGCGCTTCGACGTCGAGCTGCTGGCCGACCGCCTGAACGCCGCAATGAGTTGGCTCGCCGAGCGGCCCGCCACCGCCGGGTTGCCGGTCGGCTACTTCGGGGCCAGCACCGGAGCGGCCGCGGCGTTGATCGCGGCCGCGCGGCGGCCGGCCGGCGTGGCCGCGGTGGTGTCCCGCGGCGGGCGGCCCGATCTGGCGGGGCCCCACCTGCCCGACGTGCAGGCGCCGACGCTGCTGATCGTCGGGGGGCACGACCGGGACGTGCTCGACCTCAACCGGGCGGCCCACGACCGGCTGCGGGTCGCCCGGCGATTGGAGATCGTGCCCGCGGCCGGTCACCTGTTCGCCGAACCCGGTGCGTTGGAACTGGTGGCGGGGCTGGCCGGTGACTGGTTCACTCGTCACCTGCCACTCGCCGTCGCGGCGGACGGCCGCAGGCAGGCGTGACGTTGCTGCGGGTTGGACAACCTGACTCTGGCACCGGAAACAGAAGAGGCCCCGAAGGGCCTCTGACCTGCACTTCTTTGGTAGCGGGGACAGGATTTGAACCTGTGACCTCTGGGTTATGAGCCCAGCGAGCTACCGAGCTGCTCCACCCCGCGTCGGTGACCCCAGCTTACGCGGGCGCGGTTCCGGGCTGCAAATCGCTATCGAGGCGGCGCGAACCCGCGGCCCCCAATGCACATAGAAACGCCCGGGGCGATCACGGTGCCTCCCGCGCCCCGGGCGTTCCAACGTGCATCGTCAATTCGCTAGCTCTTCCGCGGTGGCGACGTGGCCTGCGCGGTCGGCGCGGGCGTCGCTCCCTTGGAATCCGGGGCCGGCGTCTTGGTCGGGGTAACGGTGCTCTTGCTTGACGCCGAGTTCTCCGCCTCCGCGGCCTTCTTCAGCGCCGCGGACAATCGGTCCTGGGCCTTGCCGTAGGCGGCGAAGTCGCCCTTGGCCAGCGCCGCCCGCCCATCGTCGAAGGCCTGCTGGGCGTCGGCCACCGCGGCGGCCACCGCGGCACTGCCGCCCTTACCGGGGGTCCCGGTGGTCGTCGGCTTGCTGCCCGACCCACTGCTGGTGGCCGCGCCGGACTGCCCGCCGAACAACGAGTCCAACGCGCCCTTGAGGTCGTCACCGATGGCGATGTTGCTGCCGAACGACACGATCACCTGACGCAGCAACGGGAACGAGGTCGAGCCGGACGTCGGCTGCACGTACATCGGTTCGACGTAGAGCAACCCACCGCCCACCGGCAGCGTCAGCAGGTTGCCGTTGCGGATCTGATTTCCCTTGAACTGCAGCACTTTCTGGGCGACCGCTGCATCGGAGGTGATGTTGCTCTGCGCCTGCCCCGGCCCGGCCACGGTGGTGTTCGCGGGTAACTGCAGCACCCGGATCGTGCCGTAGTCCGGCCCCGGTTCGGCGTCCACCGCCATGAACGCGGCCAACTGATTTCGCCCGACGGGTTCGAAGGTCGTGGTCAACGAGAACGTCGAACCGGTCTGCGAGGGCATCTTCAACGTCAGGTAGTACGGCGGCTGCGGCTCCGGCTCCGAGGCCCGGCCCAGCCCGGCCACGTCCCCACCGGTGGGGTCCAGCGGCACCTGCCAGAAGTCGGCCTTGGTGTAGAACGAGTTCGGGTCGGTGACGTGGTAGCGGGACAGCAGTTCCCGCTGCACCTTGAAGAAGTCCTCCGGGTAGCGCAGGTGCCCCAGCAGCGCCGGTGGGATGTCCTTTTTCTCCTTCACGGTGTTGGGGAACGCCTTCTTCCACGTCGCCAACACCGGGTCGGTGTCGTCCCAG
The DNA here is from genome assembly GCA_036493475.1 of Sporichthyaceae bacterium. NCBI lineage: Bacteria > Bacillati > Actinomycetota > Actinomycetes > Sporichthyales > Sporichthyaceae > Sporichthyaceae bacterium. The sequence continues at coordinate 20,092 of DASXPS010000058.1, forward strand.
GTGTAGAGGTTGACGGTGCCGTCGTAGGCATCGACGGTGGCCTTCACCGAGTTGCGGATGTAGTTGACCTCGTCGCGCGGGGCGATGACTCGCCGATCCGCGTTGGTCAGCGTGGTCTCGGTGGCGTGCCCGAGCGTGGTCCGGGAGGCGTACGGATAGTTCCCGGTGGTCGTGTACCCGTCGACGATCCACTGGATCCGCCCGTTGATCGCCGCGGGGTACGGGTCGGAATCCAGCGTCAACCACGGTGCCACTTGCTCGACGCGCGCCCGCGGGTCGCGGATGTAGAGCACCCTGGACGCCGGATTCAACTCCGAGGACAGCAGGATCTTTTGCTCGCGGAACTTCACCGCGTAGAGCATCTTGCGCCAGAACGACCCGATGGGCACGCCACCCTTGCCCTCATAGGTGTTCGCCACCTGCCCGTTGGGCTGCGACGGGTCCTCCCGGTCGAACTCCCGCGGTGGCGTACCGGCCCGGGCGCCCACGATCGAGTAGTCCGGGGACTCCTCGCCGAAGTACACCCGCGGCTCGTAGGACCCGATCTGCGAGGTCGGCGGGATGTCCTTGGACACATACGACGGCGAACCGTCCTTCTCCACTGCATTGCCGCGCGCCGCGACCAACCCGAACCCGTGGGTGTACAGGAAGTGGTCGTTGATCCAGTTGCGCTGCTCCGGCGGCACCGACCCCAGGTTGATCTCGCGGGCGCCGACCACCACGTCCTGGTTGCGGCCGTCGATGTCGTAGCGATCGATGCGCAACGTCTGCGGGAAGCTGTAGAAGCGACGGATCTGCTGTTCCTGCTCGAAGGTCGGGGAGACGATCGTCGGGTCCAGCAACCGGATGCTGGCGGTGGTGTCCGCGTCCGCCCGCAACTGACCCGGCTGCACCGTGGTCTTGGCCTCGTACGGGTCCACCTGCGACGAGGCCAATCCGTAGGCCGCCCGGGTCGCGGTGATGTTGCGCCCGATGTAGGCCGCCTCGCGCTTGGACTCCGACGGCTTGACCTGGAACTGCTGCACGATCGCCGGGTAGGCCACGCCGATCAGCAACGCGGAGAGCACCAGCAGGCCGAAGCCGATACCGGGCAGCAACCAGGTGCGCCGCCACACGTTGGCGAAGAACAACGCGGCACAGATCACCGCGATGGCGGCCAGGATCTCCTTGGCCGGCAGCAGCGCGTTGACGTCGCGGTAGCGCAACCCGGTCCATCCGCTCACCGCGGAGAACCCACCGCCGTGCACCGCCAGTCCGTATCGGTCCAACCAGTACGCCACGGCTTTGAGCAGCACGAACAGCCCGAGCAGCACAGACAGGTGAGCCTGCGCGGCCGGTGTGGCCTTCTCCCCCGGCGTCTGCAGCCGTAGCCCGCCGTAGAGGTAGTGCGTCACCAGCGCGGCCAGCAACGCGACCAGCACGATGCCGAAGGAGAAGCCCAGCAGGAAGCGCCACCACGGGTAGCTGAACACGTAGAACGAGACGTCCCTGTGGAACTGCGGGTCCTTGACCCCGAAGGGCTGGCCGTTGCGCCACAGCAACCAGGTGCGCCACTCCCCGGCCGCGGACGCCCCGGACATGATCGCCAGCAGCAACCCGACGACCACCACCAGCGGCGCCTTGTACGGGTCGATGCCGACCCGGTAGCGATCCAGGTTCTGCTGCTCGGTGGACATGCCGCGCACCGTCGGCCGCAGCCGGTAGGCGATGACCACATTCAGCGCGGTGACCACGGCCATGGCCAGCCCGAACACCACGAACAGCACGATGCGGGTGCTCAGCTTGGTGGTGAACACCTTGCGGTAGTCCACCGACTGGAACCACCACAGGTCGGTGATGAAGTCGGTGACCACGAAGAACACCACGATCAGGCCGATCACCACGGCCACTGCCGGGATCAGCGCCCGGGGTCGCCGAGGCGGGCCCGACGGCGGAGTCGGGAAGGGACGGCGGCCCGGCGTGGTCGGCGGATCGAAGCTCAACGCGACACCTGCAGCACCTCGGCCGGTCACGGCCACGCCCCGGCCGGCGTCGCCCCTGTAACCCGCAACTTACCGACCCGCGATCGAGTTCCCGTGCACGGCGTACGGTGACGCGGTGAATCCGTCGCTGCACATCGTGCTGCTGGAGCTCTCCGATCAGGTTGCGGCCGAGGGGTGGGGGCAGCCGGCCCGGTTATTCGCGCTGGTGTCCACCGCCGATTTGCAGCGCGACGACCCGGCCTTCGCCGCACAGCTCGGGCTGGCCGAGGTGGACCCCACCGTCGCCCCGTGGACCGCCCTGGAGGACGACTTCGGCAACTCCACGTTGGAGGAGGTGGCCTGGCCACCGACCGTGGATGGCTGCGCGGTGGCGGTGGAGCGGCTCACCTTGCCGCCGACGGCCGAGGCCGACCTGCCCGCCGACCCGACCGAGGCGGCCCGCTGGGCGGCGGAACACCCCGACCGGCAGGAGATCAGGTTGGTGGCCTGCATGTTGCGCGACGGGACCCGCGATGCCGCGGTGCGTTTCCGCGCGCACGACACCCGCGAGGACATGGTGTTCGGCCCCGAGCTGGTCACCGCCGAGTTGGCCGCGGTGCTGCTGGGCACCTTCGCGGGCTAGCTGTCCCCGGTCAGGACAGCTAGCCGATCAGCCGCTGCGCCAGCCGCGCTCGAATGGCAGCCGCCAGGAGTGCGGGGTGACGAGTTGGTGGATGGCGTTCGGGCCCCAGGAGCCGACCGGGTAGGGACGCACCGGCGGCGGCGCGGCCAGTAGCGGCGCGGAGAGCTCCCAGAGGCGTTCGATGCCATCCGCGGTGGTGAACAGCGTGTGGTCACCGCAGATCGCGTCGTGGATGAGGCGTTCGTAGGCCTCCAGGACGTCTTCGGCGTGCTCGGTCGTGTTCAGCGCGAACTGCAGCGAGAGCTTCTCCAGCCGCATGCCCGGCCCGGGCCGCTTGCCGTAGAAGGACAGCGACAGCTTCGAGGCCTCGGCCAGGTCGAACGTCAGGTGGTCCGGGCCGTGCGCGCCCACCCCGGAGCCGGGCGGGAACATGCTCTTCGGCGGTTCCCGAAACGCGATCGAGATGATCCGGGCGCCCTCGGCCAGTTTCTTGCCGGTGCGCAGATAGAACGGCACCCCGGCCCACCGCCAGTTGTCGATCTCCGCCCGCAGCGCGATGAACGTCTCGGTCTCCGAGAGCGTGGCGACGCCCTGGTGCTCCCGATAGCCGACGTACTGGCCGCGGACGACGTCCGCCCCGGTGATCGGCCGCATGGACCGGAAAACCTTGTTTTTCTCCTCGCTGATCGCGCCCGGCTCCAGCGCGGCCGGCGGCTCCATGGCCATGAATGCGAGCACCTGGAACAGGTGCGTGACCACCATGTCCTTGTAGGCCCCGACGCCCTCGTAGAACCCGGCCCGGTCCTCGCAGCCGAGGGTCTCCGGGATGTCGATCTGCACGTGGTCGATGTGATTGCGGTTCCAGATCGGCTCGAACAGGCCATTGGCGAACCGGAAGGCCAAGATGTTCTGCGCCGCCTCCTTGCCCAGGAAGTGGTCGATCCGGAAGATCTGCTCCTCGGCAAAGGTCTCGTGCAACGCGGCGTTGAGCACCCGAGCACTGGCCAGGTCCGTGCCGAACGGCTTCTCCAGGATGATCCGGGAGCGTTCCACGAGCTTGGCCTCGTCCAGGGTCCGGACCACCGCCATGGCCGCGCTCGGCGGCACGGACAGATAGTGCAGCCGTCGGGCGATGCCGCCCAGTTCGTCCTCGGCGCGGCTCACCACCGTCGCCAAACCCTCGGCGCCGGTGGCCGTGGCGGTGTAGGTCAACCGATGCGCGAAGTCTTCCCAGCTGGCCCGATCCGGCGGGTGCGTGGAGAACTGCTGAATCGCATCCCAGGCGAACTCCCGGAACGCGTCGTCATCCAGGTCGTCCAGCGAGCTGCCCACCACCCGGCACGGGCCGAGCAGCCGGGTCGCGCACAGCCGGTAGATGCCCGGCAGCAACTTGCGCCGCGCGAGGTCACCGGTTGCCCCGAACAGCACGATGATCTGCGGCAGCTCACCCGCGGTGGGGTCCATGCACGGACGCTAGCCGCGCCACGTTGCGGGCACGTGTCGCGCAGACCAACGACGGGCCCATCAGCAGTGCGGGACGGTGCCCTGCCCGGTGCGGATCGCCTGCAATGCGGACAGTGCGGTGGACAGCTTGTCCACCCGTACCAACTGGATGCCCTTCGGCGCCCCCTGGAGCGCCTCGCGGCAATTGTCCGCCGGCACCAGGAACACCGTGGCGCCGGACCGCCTGGCGCCGCGGATCTTCATCTGGATGCCGCCGATCTTGCCGACGGTGCCGTCGTCGTCGATGGTCCCGGTGCCGGCCACGATCTTCCCGCCGTCGATGTCCTCCGGGGTGAGCCGCTCGATGATGCCCAGCGCGAACATCATCCCGGCGCTGGGCCCGCCGACGTCGTCCAGCTGGATCTTCACGTCGAACGGGAACGTGTAGTCGCGGTCCGGTCGGATGCCCACAAAGGGAACTGACGCATCATCAGGGTTTTTGGTCGTGGTCACCGTCTGGGTCAGCTCGGCGGCGCCGCGCTTGACCACGAACGTCACCGCCTCGCCCGGCTTGTGCTTGCGCACCGCGGTGACCACCTCCTCCGGGGTGGTGATCACGGTGCCGTCGATCTTCTCGATCCGGTCACCGATGTTCAGCTTGCCCGCCGCCGGAGTGCCGTCGGTGACCGCGGCGACCACCACGTAGGACTGGATGCCCGGGATGTTCAGCGCCTGCAGCGCGGCAGCGGTGGCGTGCTTCTGGGAGAGCGCCATCTCCTGGGTGTTCTCGGCCTCGATCTGCTGGCTGGACTTGGTGGTGTCGTAGACGGTGTCCTTCGGGACAACGGCCACCCCGGAGCGGAACCACCCGGTCAACGCCTCGATCAGGCTCATTCGGTGGTCGGGGTTGGTGATGGAGACCGTGGTCAGCTCCAGCTTGCCGGTCACCGGGTAGGTCGGGTGCCCGGTGATCACGATCAGCGGTTTGCCGTCGGCACTACCCAGGGTGTCGGTGGGCGGGCCCGGCGACAGCCGCGCGTAGGGCACCGGTAACAACACCAGCAACCCGGCGAGCACCGCCAACAGAGCGCCCGAGACGGTCAACGACGCCGACCGCGGGGACCGCCAGTCGGTGGGCTTGAGCTTGAGCACGACGCGACCCTACGCGAGCATGTCGGGGCTCAGGGGGTCCCCACCCATTCGGTCGTGCCGTCCCCGAACTCCTGGTGCTTCCAGATCGGCACGCTCGCCTTGATCCGGTCGATCAGCGCCTTGCATGCGGTGAACGCCTCGCCGCGGTGCCCGGTGGACACTGCCACCACCACCGCGAGGTCCCCGATCTCCAGGTCCCCCACCCGATGCACCGCGGCCAACCGGATGACGTCGAACTCGGCGATGACCGACTCGGCCACGGTGCGCATCACGTCGACCGCGCTGGGGTGCGCGCTGTACCGCAACGCGTTGACATCGCGACCACCGTCGTGGTCGCGCACGGTCCCGACGAACAACGTGCTGCCGCCGGCCGCGGGGTCGTCGACCGCGGCCAGGATCTCCTGCGGCGACAGCGGGGTGTCCCTGATCTCCAGCACTCGAATGACGTCGCTCACAGGACTGATTGTGTCAGCCGCGCCGCCGGCGGCGCGCCTGGCGTAGCAATGCGGCCGTGCCCACCATGGCCACCGCGGCGCCGGCGGCCACCGAACCCGACTGCGGCAACCCGCGCCGACTGCCGTTCGCGGCCAGGTCAGCGATCAGTGCCTGCAGCGCGGTCACGTTGTCGTAGTGCGGCCGCCAGCCCGCCTCGGACAGCCTGGTGCTGGGGATAACCCATGGGTAGGCGACGTAGCGCAGCTCGCTGGGCGGGGCCGGACTCACCCCGAACCGGTGCAACCGTTCCGCGGTGCCGAACGCCAACCCGGCGGGCACCGACACCCGGCGCATTCCGGTCGCGGCCTCCACGGTCTCCTGGTCCAGCCACCCCTGGCAGCCCACGGTCACCGCACCGGAGACCTTGCCCAGCACCGCGTATTCACCCGCCGCGAGCAGGTCGTCCACATGGCAGAACTGCCACACCGGACGTTCCCCCTGCAGATGCAGCAGCCGCGGGCCGGCGAAGTGCCGGGTGAGCACGGTGTCCGCGCCACGCCCGACGATCATCGCCGGGCGCAGCACGGTCAGCCGCTGCCCGGCACCGGCCGGCCGGGCCGCGGCGGCCAGTTGCTCGATGGCCAGCAGGTCGGTGACCAGCCCGCCGTCGTCGGCCGCCCGCAGCTCGGCGTCCTCGTCCAGCGGGAGCTCGTTGGCCGGGTCCGCGCCGTAGACCATGGCGGAGCTGACCAGCACCAGCCGGGGCACACTGTTGGCGCCGCGCAGCACCGTCGCGGCGGTACGTACCGCCGATCCGGTCGGGGTCAGCGTGTCCAGCGGTAGCGCGAAGTGCACCACAACGTCGGCGCCGCGTAGTCGCGCCGCCAACCGGGGCTCGCCGGTCGCGACGGCCCGCAGGTCGGCCACCTCGGGGTGACCGGTCAACCGCTCCGCAAGCAGCGCGCCCAGGCCTCGGTCGGCGTCGGTGATTGCGACGATCGGGCCGCGTCCGGGCCGCGGGGATCGCGTGCGCGCCGCGGCCCAGCGGGCCGGCGCGGCAGGGCTCGACTCGGTCCGCCCAGAGCGAACCCGACCCTGCGCCTCGGTCATCCCCGCGGCCGCCCGGCTAGGTTGGAATTCATGAACGTCCAGTTCACGACGCCCAGTCTGCCCCGGGATGGGCATTGCGCAGCGCTGCACGCTCCGGCGCGCTGGGAGCCAGGCCGATGAGTGAGCGAAGCGAGCTCATCATCGAGCACAGTGTCAACGCGGCTGCTGAGCCGCACGAGTGCAGCGAGGCACGCCGATGAGCGAGGTGCCGTTCGGGTTCGGCATGCCGGGTGACGACGACCCGGACCGGCCGAGGATGGACTTTACCGACCCGAACACCAACCCGTTCGCGGCCATGTTCGGCAACGACCCCGCAGCGATCCAGGCGGCATTCGCCCAGATCGGCCAGATGATGGCCTGGACCGGCGGCCCGGTGAACTGGGACCTGGCCAAGGACGTGGCCCGCAAGCAGGTTGCCACCGAACCGGACCCGTCCGTGTCCTCGGCCGCGGCCGGCGAGGTAGCCGACGCACTGCGGTTGGCCGAGCTGTGGCTGGACCCGCTGACCGCACTGCCGGCCAGCGGCGCCGCTGCGCTCGCCTGGAGTCGGGCGGAGTGGGTCGAGGCGACGCTGCCGATCTGGCGCAAGCTGGTCGACCCGGTGGCCGCGCGGGTGGTTGGCGCGATGGGCGAGGTGCTGCCCGCGGAGATGGCCGCTCAGGCCGGACCACTGCTCGGCATGATGCGGCAGATGGGCGGCGCCATGTTCGGTGCCCAGGTCGGTCAGGCGCTGGGCACCCTGGCTGCCGAGGTGGTCAGCGCCACCGACATCGGGCTGCCGCTGGGCCCGGCCGGGCGTCCGGCCCTGGTCCCCAGCAACGTGGCCGCGTTCGGCGCCGGCCTGGGCGTGGAGGCGGCCGAGGTCCGTCTGTTCCTGGCGCTGCGCGAGGCCGCACATCAGCGTCTGTTCGCGGGCGCCCCGTGGCTGCGCGGCCACGTGCTGTCCGCGGTGGAGGCCTATGCGGGCGGGATCAACGTCGACATGTCGCGCATCGAGCAGATCGTTGGTGAGTTGGACCCGAACAACCCCGAGGCGATCTCCCGGGCGCTGTCCGAGGGCATGTTCACCCCGGAACAAACCCCCGAGCAGCAGGCCGCGCTGACCCGGCTGGAGACCGTGCTGGCGCTGATCGAGGGCTGGGTGGACGAGGTGGCCGGCGCCGCGGCGGCCGAGCATCTCACCGCGGCGGGCGCGCTCCGGGAGACCGTGCGCCGCCGCCGCGCGGCCGGTGGACCGGCCGAGCAGACGTTCGGCAACCTGGTCGGGCTGGAGCTGCGCCCCCGGCGACTGCGTGACGCCGCGGTGATGTGGCAGAAGCTCGCCGAGGCCCGCGGCATCGCCGGACGCGACGCAATCTGGGCGCACCCGGACCTGCTGCCCACCGCCGAGGATCTGGACAACCCCGACGGGTTCATCTCCAGCAGCGAGCTGGACCTGGGCAGTCTGTTGGACGACGAGAACCCCGAGGGGCAGTGAGTCTGCACGCCGACGCGGTCGGCGTGCTGACGGCGTATCAGCCCGAGGACCCGGTCCAACAGCAGTTGCGCGCGGATTACCTGGCGCACCTGGCCGCGCACGACGACGCGTTGTGGCGCACCTGCGCGCCCGCGCACATCACCGCCTCCGCACTGGTGCTGGATGTGGACCTGCAGCACGTCGGTCTGGTGTTGCACCCGCGCGCCGGGCTGTGGTTACAGCCCGGCGGGCACTGCGAACCGAGCGATGCCACGTTGGCCGACGCGGCGCTGCGCGAGGCCACCGAGGAGACCCTGATCGAGGGTCTACGCATCCTCGGCGGACCGGTGCTGCTGGATCGCCATCCCGCGCCCTGCCGGCGCAAACGCCCGGACGTGGAGCACCACCTGGACGTGATGTACGCCGCTCTCGCCCCCGTCGGCGCGCAACCGGTGGCCAGCGAGGAGTCGGATGACGCCGCCTGGTTCCCGTTCGACGCGTTGCCGGAGAACACCGACGACGCGGTGCGCACGCTGGTCCGGGTGGCATTGGCCAGAGCGCGGGCATGAGTCGGCCGCTCGGGCTGGGGCCGCTGCGCACGACCACGCTGCCCGAGCAGCAGGCGGTGGTGGTGCGCCAGCCCGCCGCCCTGGGGGTGGGCGTGTTCCTGCTGCTGGTCAGCGTGGCATTCGCCGCCGCGGTGCTGGCCGACCCCGGCCAAACCGTGAACTCCGGCAGCGGGTTCCTCGACCGGTGGTTCTTCGGGGTGCTGGTGGTGCCCATGCTCTGGGGCACCGACCGCTTCCTGTTGCGCCCGCGAGTCCGGGTGGACGACACCGGCGTCGCCTTCCACAACCCGCTGCAGACGATCCACACACCCTGGCCGGGCGTGGCCGGCGCCGCATTCGACCGACACCTCACCCTGGCCCTGGCCGACCACGACCAGGTGCGCTCGATCCTGTTCGGCCCGGCGCTGTCCGGACCGATGACCCGCGAGCACCGGGTGAAGGAACTCGTCGCGCTGATCAATACCGAATCGGCGCGTCGGGCCGGTGGCCAGTGGGACCCCGACGAGCTCTACGCCGCCGAGCCGTTGATCGGCACGCAGACCGATCGGCCGGCACCGGCCGGTCCCGGGTCGGTCACCTCGCCGGCCTACGGCATCGCGGCGGCCATCGGTTACGCGGCGGTCTGGACGGTGGCCTGCGTGCTCGCCGCGAGCTGACCGACACCGCGGCTCAGGACGAGGCGTCCCCGTCGGAATCGGCGTCGCCGAGGTCCAGTCCGGCAGCGTGGGCAACCCCGTCGAGATAGCCGCGGGCCCGCTCCAGCTTCGGGTAGTCGGCCAACAAAGCCCAGAACGTCGGACCGTGGCCGGGCTCGAGAAGGTGCGCCAACTCGTGCAGCAGCACGTAGTCCACGACGTAGCTCGGCATGCCGCGCAGGCGGGTGGACAGTCGGATGCTGCCGTCCGACGGCGTGCACGAACCCCAGCGGGTGACCTGGTTCTCCGCCCAGCGCACCGACACCGGGGCTGCGAGACCACCGAGGTAGCGCTCGGACAGCTTCCACCCCCGGCCCAGCAGCACATCGTCGGTGGGTCGGCGGCGCCCGTCCTGGGCGGAGAGTCGGGCCAGCATGACCTCGACCCAACGCCGTTCCTCGGCCCGGCTCATCCGGGCCGGGATCAGCACGACGGTCCGCCCGGCCTCCCGGTAGGCGGTCACGGTGAGCCGCCGGCGCGCGCTACGGCGAACCTCGACAGGTTCGGCAGCGGACGGCTCGCTCGGCACTGCGGAAGTCCTCGACCCCACGAAAAATGACGGTACAGCCGAGCGGCCCTCACTCGGGGGCGATCGGCAACGGCGCGCCGCCGGACGAGGCAAGTAGGGGCGCTGAGCGTGTCTCCCCCTAGGCTGGAGCGTGACGAGAGACTCCCGCCGAGCCCAGGAGACCGAGATGGCCGAGAGCTACACCGGCAACGCGTACTGCGTGAAATGCAAGGAGAAGCGCGATTTCACCGGCGAAGTCAAGGTCAGCGAGTCGGGTCGCCGGATGGCCCAGGGCATCTGCCCGGTTTGCGGCACCAAGCTCAACCGCATTCTCGGCAAGGCCTGACCCGCCTGCCCCACCCGTTCCTGGAGTTACTGCCGGCACGCTGATTCCGGCCGTGATCATCGCCAGGACGCACCCGCACGTCACAATGAGCGGGTGAGCTCCTCTTCCGGCCCCGCGGATATCCCGCTCAAGGCGGTGACCCGCGGGGCCAAGCTCGCCGCTCTGCCGCTGGGGATGGCCGGGCGCGCCACCCTTGGCCTGGGCAAACGCATCGGGGGGCGGCCCGCGGAGATCGTCACCGCGGAGATCCAGCAGCGCACCGCCGAGCAGGTGTTCAAGGTGCTCGGCGAGCTCAAGGGCGGGGCCATGAAGTTCGGCCAAACCCTGTCCGTGTTCGAGGCCGCGCTGCCGGAGAACCTCGCGGCGCCCTACCGGGCCACGCTGACCAAGCTGCAGGAAGCCGCCCCGCCGTTACCGCCGCGGGTGGTGCACGAGGTGATGACCTCCAGCCTCGGGCCGGCGTGGCGGGAGATGTTTGCCGAGTTCGACACCCGCGCGGTGGCCGCGGCCAGCGTGGGCCAGGTACACCGCGCGGTGTGGGCCGACGGCCGTCAGGTGGCGGTCAAGGTGCAATATCCGGGCGCGGGCGCGGCGCTGCTCGGCGACCTCAATCAGCTCTCCCGGTTGGCCCGGTTGTTCGGTGTGCTGGTGCCGGGGTTGGACGTTAAACCGCTGGTCGCCGAGCTCAAGGAGCGGGTCGCCGAGGAACTGGACTACGCGCTGGAGGCGGACTCGCAGCGCGCGTTCGCCGCAGCCTTCGACGGCGATGCGGACATCTGCGTGCCCAAGGTGGTGCACCAGGCCGGCGAGGTGCTCGTCACCGAGTGGATCGACGGAATCCCGCTGTCCCGGATCATCAACGAGGGCGATCAGGCGATCCGCGACCGCGCCGGTTTGCTCTACCACCGCTTCCTGCTGGTCGGGCCCGCCCGGTCCCGGAAGCTGCACGCCGACCCGCACCCGGGCAACTTCCGGATGCTGCCCGACGGCCGATTGGGCGTGCTGGACTTCGGCGCGGTCGCGCACCTGCCCGAAGGCATGCCGGCGCCGATCCGCCAATTCCTCGCCGCGGCGCTGGCCGGGAACGGCGCGGAGGTGGTGCGTGGCCTGCGCCAGGAGGGCTTCATCAAGGCCTCCATCGACATCGACCCGGACAAGCTGCTGTCGTACCTGATGCCGTTCCTGGAGCCGGTGACCACGGACGGGTTTCGGTTCTCCCGGTCCTGGCTGCGCGCGCAGGCCGCCCGCATCTCCGACCCGCGGTCCGCGCACTACTACACCGGCCTGCAGCTGAACCTGCCGCCGAAGTACCTGCTCATCCACCGGGTGTGGCTGGGCTCCATCGGCGTGCTCTGCCAGCTCGAGGCGGGGGGTCCGTGGCGCGACGAGCTGAACACCTGGCTGCCCGGCGAGGAAGAGATTCCCGACCCGGCGGCCGCCGGCTGCGCGTGAGCAAGAGAAAAGGGCCCGGGCGCTGAGGCCCGGGCCCTTTCTCGTGGCGGTGGCTACTCGCCGCTGCGCATCACAGCGATGTCCGCGCGCAGCGCGGCTCGCTCGGCGCGGCGGGCCAACCGCTCTGCCCGACGGATCCGCCGCGCCGTCCCCAGGCGACGCGAGCGGGAGGCCTCCGCCAGGCGTGTTCGGACGTGTTCTCGCGCCACGTCCTCGATCCCGTACATGACTGACTCCTTCGGCTGTTGGCTGATGGTCAGTCACTGCGCTTGCTAGGCAGCAAGTTCGGTCTTGCGGGGCCTGCCACGCGGCCGCTTGCGCGGTGCGACGATGCCCTGCACGAACAACTCCCCGCCCCAAACACCCCACGGCTCGGCGCGGTGAAGCGCGCCGGCCAGGCACGCCGTGCGCACCGGGCAGTTGCGGCACAGTGACTTCGCGTACTCGACGTCCTCCGGGGACTCCGCGAAGAACAACTCCGCGTCGAAAGCTCGACACGGCAGCCTCTTCGCGACCTCCTCGGCGAGGTCGTCGATCACTGCGGCGGTCTGCAACATCGGGATGTCACCCCCTTTTCTGGAGATCACTTGCATCGGTGGTGCGTCTGTCGGTAGTTCGCTGGGTTACCGCGGGCCCAAACAAGAAGGCCGCGGATCCCTTGTCGGGTTCCGCGGCCTGGAAGTGGCTCGCCGGTCGTGGTGCCTAGACCGGTGGGTCCATTCCGCGGAATCTGGACGGGAAGACATCGGTGGTGCGCTTGAGCTGCTTGGCCATGACATGCGGGCGCACAGCATCAGTCAGCTGCCAAGCGGCGGCAGCTGCGGGCACCGCAGCGGCCATGGGCAAGCGAGCCCCGGCGGTGCCGACGTAGCTGTTGCCAGCGATTGCGTTGATCACCTGAACTCACCTCCCTGTTCGCGCGCGCCGCAGCCCCGAGTGGGCACAGCTGTTAGTGACTGGAGAGTACGTTGCCGTACCACGAGCCCGCAACCGATTATTCCTATGGTCCTTCGGCCTGCTCGCCGGAATTTTCCGCGTCCGCGGGGTCCAATCCCGCACAGATCGCCAGTACGTCCGCGCCGTAGCGCTCCAATTTTGCGGCGCCGACCCCGGAGATTCGGGCCAGTTCGTTCGGCGCGGCGGGTTCGGTTTCCGCGATGGCCAGCAGCGTTGCGTCGGTGAACACGCAGTAGGCGGGCAGCGACTGGGCGCGGGCCCGGTCCAATCGCCAACTGCGCAATCGGTCCAGCAGTGCCTCATCGACCCGGGACGGGCAATCGGGGCAGCGGCCCAGTTTGCGGGCGGCAGCCTCGATCAGCGGCCGGCCGCACTCGCGGCAGGTGCGGGTGCGGGCGGATTTGCCGGCTTTCGCCGGTCGGTCCGCCGCTACCGGCCGCGAGCGGCTGGGCCGCAACGGGTCGAGAAAGCGCGAGGCGGGCCGATTCCCGCGGCCGCCCGGCGAGCGGGACAGCGCCCAGGACAGCTCGAGGTGTTTGCGGGCCCGGGTGAGCCCGACGTAGAGCAGTCGCCGTTCCTCCTCGATCGCTTCCGGGGTACCCGCGTAGCTGATCGGCACCATGCCCTCGACCAGACCGACCAGGAAAACCGCCTCCCATTCCAGGCCCTTCGCGGCGTGTAGCGAGGCGAGCGTGACGCCCTCGATCACCGGCACGTGCGAGTCCGCGGCCCGGGTGTCCAGCTCGGCGACCAGCGCGGCGAGGTCCGCGGCCGGGTCGGCGGCGGCGAGGTCCTCGGCCACCCGGATCAGCGCCGCCAACGACTCGGCCTGCTCCCCCGCGGCACCCGCTGCCCGCGCGCTGCCCGCGGTGAGTCCGGCGTCGGCGAGCACCGCGCGCACTTGCTCGACCATGCTCAGCTCGAGGTCGTGGCCGGGGTCGGTGCCCACCGCCGCGGCCCGGGCCGCGCCGCGCAGCCGCAGCAGCGAGGCCTTCACCTCGGGGCGGGCGAAGAACTTCTCCCCGCCGCGCAGCACGAACGGCACCCCGCGCTCGGCCAGGGCCTGCTCATAAGCCAGCGACTGGGCGTTGGTGCGGAACAGCACGGCGATCTCGCTGGCCGCCACGCCCGCCTCACGCAGGGCTGCGATGTGAGCGGCCACCGCCTCGGCCTCGGTGGGTTCGTCCGGATGCTCGGTCAGCGTGGGGGCCGGACCGGCGGGTGATTGGGCCCGCAGCTCGACGCCGGCCCCGGCGCGCAGCACTTGGTTGGCCAGCTCGACCACCTGCGGGGTGGACCGGTAGTTACGCACCAGCCGCACGGTGGTGGTGCCGGGCAGCCGGCGGACGAAGGTCTGCAGGTACTCCGGGGTGGCCCCGGCGAAGGAGTAGATGGTCTGGTTCGGATCCCCGACCACGCACAGCTCGCGGGAGTTCCCGGCCCACACCTCCAACAGGCGTTGCTGCAGCGGGCTCACGTCCTGGTACTCGTCGACCACCAGGTGCCGGTACTGGCGGCGGACCCGCTCGGCGACGTCGGCGTTCTCGCTGAGCACGCCGACGGTGAGCAGCAGGATGTCCTCCATGTCGATCAGGCCGCGGCCGGCCTTGACGTCCTCATAACCCGCGTACAGCTCGGCCATGCCCGCCGGGTCGAGGCCGGCCGGGGTGGTGCGGTCGGCCTTGATCGCGGCGCCGGCGTAATCGGCGGGGGCGACCTGGCTGACCTTGGCCCACTCGATCTCCGCGGCCAGGTCGCGCACGTCGGCCGGGCCGGGGCGCAGGCGCGCCCGGGCGGCTGCCGCGGCGACCTGTGCGGCCTTGGACGCCTCCAGCCGGGGCAGCTCGCCGCCGATGGCCGTCGGCCAGAAGAACTGCAGCTGGCGCAGCGCCGCGGAGTGGAACGTGCGGGCCTGCACGCCGTGCGCGCCCAGCGCGCGCAGCCGGGAGCGCAATTCCCCGGCCGCGCGAGCGGTGAACGTCACCGCGAGCACGTGCTGCGCCGGGTACGCCCCGACCAGCACCCCGTGCGCGATGCGGTGCGTAATGGCCCGGGTCTTGCCGGTGCCGGCGCCGGCCAGCACACACACCGGACCGGTCAGGGCTTCGGCGACCGCACGTTGTTCGGGGTCGAGGGCATCAAGGACGGCAGCGACACGGACGGCGGTGACACTTGAAGACACCGGCCCATCCTGACAGCCCCGTCCGACAGGCACCTGGAAGAGTTCGGGCCCATCGACGGTTGAACTGGTTGACACGTCGAGCAGAAGGGATTCCGGTGACCTCCACCGAATCGATCACGGTCTTCAGCACCACCTGGTGCGGCCCCTGCCGTCGCCTCAAGGGCCTGTTGCAGACCGAGGGCATTCCCTTCACCGCCGTCGACATCGACGCCGACCCCGAGGCCGAGGCCTTCGTCAAAGAGGTCAACCGCGGCTACGCCGTGGTCCCCACCGTCCTGTTCCCCGACGGCACCGCCCTCACCAACCCCACCCTCGCTCAGGTCCGCGCCAAGCTCGCGCCGTAGCTGATGTCATCCTCCTGAACCACGCCGGCCCCGTGTTTCGTGGTCGACGCGGATGACGTCAGCCACTGGAGTTACCAGTGGTTGTCGGCGGGGAGGGGTTTGCCGAACCAGCGTTCGACGAGCCAGCGGGCGATGGAAATGGAGCCGGGCATCAGGACTTCCCTGGCCTTGCCGGCGGCGACGAGTTCGTCGCGGCTGAACCAGCGGGCTTCGGTGATTTCTTCGGCGTCGATACGCAGGGTGGGGTCGCAGGTGTGGGCGCGGAAGCCGAGCATCAGCGAGGAGGGGAAGGGCCAGGGCTGGCTGCCCTCGTAGCTGACGTCGTCGATGACGACGCCCACCTCCTCGTAGACCTCGCGGATGACGGCGGCCTCCAGGGATTCACCTGGTTCGACGAAGCCGGCCAGGGTGGAGAACCGGCCGGGCGGCCAGGCGGGGTTGTGCCCGAACAGCGCGCGGTCGTCGTCGTCGACGACGAGCATGATCACCGCGGGGTCGTAACGCGGGAAGTGCTGGGACCCACAGTTCGGGCACTGCCGGACATGCCCGGCGGCAGCGATAACGGTGGGCGACCCGCACACCGCACAGAAGCCGTGCTTGACGTGCCAGTTGGCCAAGCCCAGCGCGTGGACATAAAGCCCGGCCGCGGTCGGGCCGAGCGAGGAACTGATGTCTCGCAGCCCCACCGCGCGTTCCCCCTCGGCGGGTTCCCACGGGCCATCGGCCGCGAAGTACGGGGACCCGTCGGCATCGAGGCCGAGGAAGTAGCGCGCGGCCGCCGGATTAACCTGACTTGCCGTCAGATACGCCAGCTCCTTGCCGTCCGAGCCGAACGCGGCCAAGCCGCCGTGCACCCGGATCACCTTGGCGCGTGGGTCGTCCCAGGCCGCGGCCAGCGCCGCCGGGTCCAGCCGTAGGTGCGCGGCACGGTCGTGGGTGCTGCGGCTGAGCATCATGGGTTCCTGCACCCACCCCGGCGTGGTCATGAGCCGAGCCTATGCACTGCCCCTGCCGAGCAATTTCTCGAGTTCGGCCCGCTGCGGCAGGTCGGGGCGCACCACCCGCCCGGAGCGCACGTAGCAGAACGCCGCATCGACGGTGTCGATCGCTGCGCCGACGATCTCCGCCCACGCCAACCGGTAGATGGCCAGCTGCAGCGGGTCGGCGGATTGGCTGCGATGGGTCTTCCAGTCCACCACCTCCCAGCCGCCGAGGTGCTCGTAGACCGCGTCGATACGCCCGCGGATCACCCGGCCGGCGAGGGCCAACGCGAACGGCGCCTCCACCCGGTAGGGCCGTCGCGCGGCGTACGGCCCGCGCCGGAACGCCGACTGCAGCGCGGCGAGTTCCTCGTCGTCCAGGTCGGCGTCGGCGGCCTCGGGCAGGTCGTCCACCTCGAGCAGGGACTGCTGGCCGAATTGCGCCTCCACCCAGGCGTGGAATCGGGTACCCCGACGCGCCGCCGGCGCCGGTGGGCGGGGCATGGGCCGGGCCAGGTCGCGGGCCAACGCGTCGGGATCGGCCGCCAGCGCGAGTACCTGCGAGGCGGACAGGCCGACCGGCAACCGGACCTCGCGGATCCGCTCGGCGTTCGCCCGCAGCTCGGTGAGCAGCAACTGCAGGTCGCGGTCCCACCCGGCGACCCGCACCGCATCGGCGGAGTTGATGCCCGC